>JANNON010000785.1:0-8571 GCA_031399105.1 Blastocatellia bacterium
TTTCGATCAAGACTTTTTTGTCGGGGCGGCACTCCGTGGCCGCCTGTCCTTAGTAAAACACCGGGCAAAACTGCGTCAAAGTCTCCTCGGTGAAAGGTCTATCGCGAACTGGTGCGTTCTTGTTGGCTCAGGCTGTATCAATTCTTCGTAATCTAGTGTCCTGACTCTAAAGTTCGCTGAATAAATTCGACTAGCCTGCGGAGCAGGCGACAGCATAAAGCCTGGGGTGAAGCGTAGCGAACCCCAGGATAGAGCAGCAGGAATGATTAGCCCGCGAAGCGGGCGGCAGAGCGATGGTTGCGAAATTTACGCTTTACGAAATCACAACAGAAAGTGCGCGTCGCGCTCCTATGGCCCGGATTTGATTCGGCTTCTCCCGCACTACCTCCCGTTGCGCTGTCGCCCCGCGTCCGCGGGCTGATGCCTAATTGTTGCTCCAACCTGGGGTTTCGCTGCGCTTCACCCCAGGCTTTATGCTGTCGCCTGCTCCGCAGGCTGGGTCGCGGGTTTTTAAGCGAACTCTAGAGACAGGACACTGGCGGAGTTTTAATAATCTGCGGATCAGTTTTTAGTAGACGGTTCGTCGCTACTCTTAAATCCGATTTGCTTTCGTTCTTTCGCGGGCTCCTGAGTCAATTTCTTAAGCTCATCAAACACGACTTTGAAGTACTTGTCATGAGTTGAAAGTTTGCGAACAACCGCCGCAAACTTTCGATTTAGTTCCTCATTCGTTTCCAGCATCTGTCTTAGCTTCACAAAACGCACGCATGATAGCGATGTTTACTTCGATAGCGCGTTCGCTATTGAGTACGCTTGAGAGCATGGCGACACCTTGTTCCGTAAAGACGTAGGGTAACGTACGCCGGCCACCATGCTTAGATCTTGAGGTCGCAAATTGCGACCTCAAGTTTTCGGCCTCATCATTCGTAAGTCGAAACATGAAATCCTCTGGGAAGCGCTTACTGTTTCGACTTACCTGCTCGTTTAGACGCTTAGTCGGCACGCCATACAACTCAGCGAGATCTTCATCGATCATCACCTTCTGGCCGCGAATCAAATAGATCCTGCGCTCAATTAGTTGAACGGAGACAGAGGGACTACTAATTGTGAGTTTCTTTTTGTGAGGCATGTCGGAAAATTAGCAGCAGTTACGGCTTTACTCAACCCTAACCAACACGACTTGGATTCAGGCTTTTACCGCCACGCCAGCCGCCTCATACCTCAGGCTCACACCACGATCAGGTCCTTTGCTTCCGTCCGTAGGAGCGCAATGTCTCTAGCGCCGGTCTACAAATCGAATCGCTCCCGAGGAGCGCCATATGCTGTGTCGAAAATCAATAACTCCTGCATCTCGACTGAAACAACACTTCAATTTCCGCATGACAAGGCACTCCTGCGGAGCGCGATCCTACTGCCCTACGTGTCGTGAGATAAAGTTCCTCGTGTCACTTGGGGCTGCGAAAACGTTTAAGGGGTGGGAAGTTGATTGGTCAGAGGTTAGCGTTGCGTATCGAACGGAGATGCATAAGCGAGTTCAAGAGTGTTGAAGAAGATTTGATGAGGCTCCAAAACACTTCGCTAGTGGGTGGATCAGTTCGATGCCCGAGCATTATAGCGACGCCAGCGCTCTGTTGAACGGACATCTGGAGGCAACTCATTTGAATTTCGACTAATCGCATTTGGTGAAACCGGCTTGCCCTGTCGCACTTGGGCAATTCGCAGAACGGGAAACTCAATTCCTTCACGAACACAGGCTTCTCCGTTTACGCCTCCGGACAATATGTCCCACCAATTCCTACGCTGTCTGCTACCGCGCGATGCCATTTTCGCTATATAGCTTGATCGATTAACTCTACGACGTCCTCATACCCGTTCTTGCGTAGCCAATCCCTGCAAGTCATACATCTTCCACCTGAGCATCTTCGTCTTCAGCTGCTTGCCAAATATGAACTCGTTGTTCGGGGCCACTCTCGATCATCCACACCTCTTGTTCACTTTTTGCTAGTTCAATCATCTACTCAAACCGCAGTACACTGAAATGCTCACGACGGGGAAAGTAGAGACACCGAACGGAGGCAAGTATGCCTATGGATTTCAGGAAGCCTCTGTTAACGGCACCCGATGCTTCGGCCATGGGGGTGGCGCGCCCGGGATGAATGGTGAGTTGAAGATCTGTCCTGGGCCAGGTTACGTCGTCGCAGTGTTGTCGAACCTGGATCCGCCAGCGGCGACTCGAGTTGCAGGCTTCATCACTAATCGACTGCCAATCAAATAGGTTTAGGCTGGCCGAGTTACTCAAAGGTTCATTCCATGCCGGCGCGAAATGCTTTCAGGCCGGCAATCGCAAGCTGATCTGTGTTCATGCCCTTGGAATTGACGAATACCATCAGCTCGTAATTCAGCGGCAGCCGCAGTAGCACCGTGCTGAATCCCTGACCGCCGTCATAAGGTTGGGAACCGTTTGAAAGGATGATGGTGGACATCTTGAACTTGTCAGCGATCCAAGGGTCGCTGGTGGTAAAAGACCATACCAGCCGATCATCAGCCGGCATTCCCGTCCGGTACATTTGCAAGCGAGCCCGCTCAGATAAGATTCGATCCGAGTGCAAACTAGCCGCCACAAACGCGCCGAAGTCTCGGATCGACATCCAGTAACCACCGGATCCGACGCACGGTTTGCCGCCGGCCTTGCGACTGGTGATGATTCCGTTGCCAGTGTCGGACTTCGAGATGTAGCCGTAAGCACCGTTAGCCTTGTATTCATTTGCCGCATCGCAACTGGCGGAAATCCTGCCGGGCGCCAAAGGAAGTATCTTTTCGCGCATGAATCGATCCATTCGATCGCTGAGTACCAATTGAATATGGTCGTCTCCTTCGTCCTCGGGCACGGTCCTGGTCACGGCGTTCAATCCCGACACAAGCTCAGGGTTGGTGTAGAGCGGAATCAGAAATCCGAGCAGTTGGAAGTTAATGTTTTCGTAATCACGCACGCCGAACAAAGTATTGTTGTACCGCTTTCCGAAACAGCCGAGCGGCGTAGAGCACGCGCGAAATCCGGATTTGTGCTGCAACAAGTGCCGGAACGTGATTGTGCGGATGGTGGGCCACTTGATCGAAGAGTTCCACAATTGCGGGTAAAGCAGCATTACGGGTGCATTGAGCCGCGTGTCGAATGAGTTGTTACCGCCGGCGGAACCCGCGGGCGCACGATCGAGCACATGCAGGACCGTTACGCCAGTAATGAACTTAAATAAGCTGCCCAGATTCTGAGGAGTTCTGGTAGTCATTTCCATCTCTCCGTCGGCCGCGTTTCTCGCTAATCCACCGGCGCCTTCAGCTACGACTCGGCCATCCTTCATTAAGAGAAATGAGTAACCCATCACGTTCGGTTTTACAGAGTCGTGCAGGCTGGAAACAAACTGTCGGCGGTCAAAGGTCGGCGGCGCCTCTGTTGCCAGGCCGCCAGGTACGGTGCTGTTGCCGGCCGGTTTTCTTGCAGTGGGACTGTCCCAGCAAACTCTCGCAGATCGGTATTTCTTTCCCGTCTGGCGGTCGGTCATCACGATATACGCGCACCCCGGCGCATCCTCACCAGCCCGCACGGCAAACCAGAGTTGGCCCAAATCATCCGACGATTGAAGATTACAAAAAGTGTTGAGTTCCTTGTCGCCTGGGGAGCTGAAAATTTCAACCCAGGTCCGTGCAGAGTTTCGATTCCTCCCGCACGCCGGCAGATCTGGCGATGGGCGCCAAAGGAAGCCGGGATGATTAGCGCGGTTTGTGACTCTAAGTTTGTATCGTACGAAGGAAGCGCCATTTGCTTCGTAAGCTTCTTTTCCGTCGAAGGCCAAGAGAGGAAGGGGAATGGGTGTCAGCCTTTGAGCAGGGGCTGAAGTTTGCTGATTCGCTGGGCCAATGATTCGTATTCGATCGGGAAGGGGCTTTGACTGCGCTTGTGAATCCGCATTGCTGGCAGCGACACCAACCAGCAGGCAAGCGACGAATGCCGGCAGCATCGCACTTATGAAGAAGTTTCTATTCATGACGGATCTCCTTTTCCTAATCGAATCGATCGGTCAGCCAGATCCGCGCCGCCACGATTCTGCGTCGAGGGGCCTGCCGGATTTCGGCCATCATCTTTAAGTTCTAACGACACGGTTGGCGAGCCAATTCGGCCGTCAGACGCTTAACGCTTTCGAGAACTTCCGCGCTCCTTCTGGCGTTAGCTTCGAGTTGCTTGAGCATCGCTTTTTCGCGCGCTAGTTCACGGGCGGTCAAGCGACCCGGTGGTTGCTGCTTGTTATCATCTGCGGCTAGTGCGCCGGTTTCCGATCGCGACCGGAGCAACTCCTGTTGCTTCACGAGTTTCCTTTGATCTTCTGCCCCTTCAAGAGCCTGGTCGTTGGCAGTCTGCGCCTTCAACTGGGTAACTGCGATCAGTCGTTCGATTCCACTGCTCTGGCCTTTTGACTCGCTCATAGAAACCAGGAGCAGTGCCATCATGATCACGAGTCCGGCTGCAATGGCTGAGTAGGTTTTGAAATTCTTCATCGTAGGTTCTCCTTTAAGCTCAGTTATTTTTCCATGATGACAACATGCCTCACAGCTTGTGCCAAACTTCATTATTAGCTTCGTTCGACTCCGTAACAACTGAAGTCGCGTCCGCGTTCAACTTGAACGTGGTTGATTCAAGGGAGACGTTACTGGGCAGGAAGCTCTTTGCATTTATGACCAGCCATGTACCTTTTCCTGGGGCCAGTGGCGGCAATTTAATCTCCGCTACTCTGCCAACCGGAACCCCGTTGATTTTGCGCACCGTGAGCTGCAGGATGCAGAGCGGGGAAGTAGCGCCGCCGGCATTTACGATGTGCACTCGAACCGCCTTGTCATTGCCGGCCGGGAAGACAAACTCGCGGATTAGCAGATCCGCCTTTGCCGGCCACTCGTTTTCCTCAGTTGCTTTGTTGTCCGGCGCTGAGGCTTTTGGTTGTGCCGAGATCACGACCCCGGCGACGACAACCAACAGGACAGCTTCCGCAACTCGTTTCTGAATCATTTTTCTCCTGCAACGTTGGCGGTAGTATTCTTGGCAGACTGTTTGTGACGGCGAGCCAGCTTGCATGTCGACAAGTACCACGGGCTCTTTCCCCACGTCCTGAACAGAATGCGAAAAAGATGAGAAGAAAACCTACCGCCTGGCTAAGTCGTTGATGACAGCGAAGATTCAGAATATTTACCGGCTCGCAGAACTCGAGCTCGATCCGAACACACGCCGCATCACGGGCGCCGATGGCAAGGCTGTGCACCTTTCGCACAAGCCTTTCCAGGTTTTGCTCTACCTCATCGAAAATCGCGATCGGATCGTCAGCCGACAGGAATTGTTGGACCAATTTTGGGACGGTCGCGACGTTTATGACATCACCTTAACCAAGTGCGTGGGCGCGATTCGTAAAGCGCTGGGCGAAAATACAGAAACGCCGCGTTTCATCGAAACTCGCTGGGCTGAAGGCTATCGCTACATTGGACCGCTGCAAGAGATTGAAGCGCCGCTCACCGCCGGGACAATGGCGAAGCCCGTCAGGGGAGAAGCTCTGGACGAGTCAGTTGGCGGCGACCTTTCCACCACGCCCGCTGAGAGGCTGACGGCACCGACGAAGGCTTTGGAACCGTCCGCGCCGGTTGAGAGTGGCATTTCGCGGGGCAAGTACGTTCGCATCGCGATTGTGACCGTCGTTATGATTGCCGGGGCGCTGTTAGCGTTTTTGCTCCTGCGACCGGCGGCGGCGCCGCCTGACTCGCTGGCTACGATCCGCTCGCTGGCAGTGCTGCCGCTGAAGAATGTGCCTGATGATTCTAACTACGAGTATCTCAGCGATGGCATCACCGAGGGTTTGATCACCGCGCTCTCGCAGATTGAGAATTTGAAGGTCATCTCCCACGGTTCAGTCTTGCGCTTCAAGCGGCGAGCTGCCGATCCCCGGGAAGTGGGCCGGCAACTTGGCGTCGCTTCGATTCTGGAGGGCAGTGTTCGGCGTGATGGCGAGCGGGTGCGCGTGAGCGTTCGCCTGGTTAAGACGGCAGATGGCAGCGTCCTGTGGGCTGGCGAAACCTATGAGCGCTCAATCAACGATCTCGCGACCTTACAAGATGAGATCACCAGCCAGTTAGCCACCAAACTCGAGGCTAAACTTCTCGGCCAGGACCATGCTTCGACCCCGCGACATTCGCGCGACGCTGAGGCTTATCAGTTGTATCTCAAGGGCCGTTTCTTCTGGAACAAACGGACGCAGGATGGGATTGAGAAATCGATCGAGTTTTTCAATCAAGCAATCGCCCGAGACCAGAAATATGCCGTGGCCTATTCAGCGCTAGCCGAGTCCTTCGTGTTGCAGAGCCTCTGGGGTAGCACATCGAGCCGTGAGGCAAACTCAAAAGCCAGAGAGGCCGCGGAAAAGGCCATGGTCCTGGATGTGACTTTGGCTGAACCCCACGTGGCGTTGGCATTGATTAAGGAGCAATACGATTGGGATTGGATCGGCGCTGAACGTGAATTCCAGCAAGCGCTGAAACTGAATCCGAACTACGCCACCGCGCACCAATGGTACGGAGAGTTTCTGGTCTTTATGGGGCGTACTGAGGAAGCCATTCAAGCTCTTCGCCGGGCGAAGGAACTGGATCCGCTTTCGCCTATCATCAACACGCAAGTGGGCTATCCCTACTATTGCGCCCGGCAATATGACGAGGCGATTGTCGAGTTCAAGAAGGCTCTCGAGCTTGAGCCGAACTTTGCTCCAGCGCTCAACTATCTCGCTCGTTCCTACCAGGCAAAGGGTATGCACGAAGAAGCGATGGCCACCTTTCATAAGGCCGTGGAACATTCCGGGGGCAGTCCGGTGATGAAGGCGCGGCTCGGTTGGGCCTATGCCAGGATCGGCAAGACGGCGGAAGCGAAGCGCATTCTTCGCGAACTTGAAGTAGAAGCCAAAACACGCTACGTGGCGCCCTGCCTTATCGCGTCGCTATATGTTGCGTTGGGAGACAACGAACAGGCTTTCGTCTTGCTGGAAAAAGCTTTTCAGGAGCGCGACGTGCTGCTAATGACCTTGAACATTGAGTCGCATCTGGATCCGCTTCGTTCTGATCAGCGCTTTCAGGATCTCGTGCGTCGTGTGGGCTTACCGGAGGCTTCAGATCAGAGAATTCGATCGTGAGTCATGATTGTGCCGTAAGTTAACAGAAGAAGGATTGGTGCCCGGGGGTGGGTGGTGGGATGGACCAGCTGTGATACGGCCTTGAGGATCACTCTTCCAGCGTGGTTTACCAGGAATTGTGTTTGACTAGAGCGGACCACCTATTCTTCTCGACAACGGGTTTAAGAACGTTTGAGACGGCACTACCCAGTTTTACCAATTGGTTGCGCTCTCACGATTTAACGTCGCATTCTAACCACGCGGCGCGTGATATGATTGGCCCGTGTTTGAAGTTTCAGCGCCTAAGACGATTAGCGGAACAGTTATCCGCGGGCGGGAGGAGCCGAGCGATGATGACTGGCTCGACGCTTCACCCGAAGAACGCATTGAAGCGGTGTGGACTCTAACCGAACTCTGCCTGGCCTGGAACAACCACTCAGCCGATGAACCCCGCCTTCAGAGAACTATTACTCGCGTTGAACGCTCACGACGTTGAATATCTCGTCGTCGGCGCCCACGCCTTGGCAGCGCATGGCTACGTCCGGGCTACAAAGGATCTCGACGTTTGGGTTCGGCCGGAGCTGGAGAACGCTGCGAAAGTGTTAAAGGCGTTGTCTGCGTTCGGCGCACCGCTGGCCGATCTCACCGTAGATGATTTGCGTAACGCTGGAACAATCTTTCAAATTGGCGTGCCGCCATTGCGGATTGACTTGATAACGGCCATAGACGGCGTTGACTTCAACGAAGCCTGGCCGGATCGTCTGCAAACGAGCTTTGGCGGAGCACCGGTCTTCGTAATTTCTCGCCACCACCTGATTGTGAACAAGAAATCGGCGGCAAGACTGCAAGACCTTGCCGATGTCGAACGTTTGGAAGCGACAGAAGAAGGATCTAAGCCGCTATAGGCTATTCCGCCTACCGCTGAGCGCGATGGCAAAGTGCGTGAAGCATGGGAACAGATGCGGGCTGGCGGCGCGAAGTTTCCAGCGAATAGAACGCTTCGCAAAGAACCGGCTGCGGTAGGCTTGGAGTGAGCGCGTCAAACTTAATGGACATTTCTCAAGCCCGCCGAAATAGCAAGTCTCTTAATGATTGAAAGATTTGGCGTCCCGTACGGGAGTCGAACCCGTGTCGCCGCCGTGAAAGGGCGGTGTCCTAGGCCACTAGACGAACGGGACGCAATTGGATGAGGCCGATCGTGTTTGGATGATTCAAATTAACTTACGCATCGAAAGACTGTCAAACACAGGGAGTTTGACAACACAGGAAGTTTGCACTGGTGCTCACTCCAAGCCTACCGCAGCCGGTTCTTTGCGAAGCGTTCTATTCGCTGGAAACTTCGCGCCGCCAGCCCGCATCTGTTCCCATGCTTCACGCACTT
>JANNON010000270.1:0-3487 GCA_031399105.1 Blastocatellia bacterium
CGAGATCGCAAGCTCAGCACCAATTCAACTGCTACTTAAAGAGCAGGTTGCCAGGGTAAACGCGCGAGTCTCGACGACCGAGCAGATCAAGCGATACGCGGTGCTCGCGCGAGATCTTGAGATCGAAAAGGACGAGATCACGCCTACCGGCAAACTAAAACGTGATGTGGTCACAGCCAACTATCGCGCGGTGATTGATGGGCTTTACACCCCTGAGGCTTTAGATAAAAAGTCGGGGTCATAAATGTCCGACATGCTTCAGCTTGTCGTCGAGTTACACAACATTCAACTTGTAAACGCAAATTCAGAGTTCCCAATCCACCCGACAAGCTGAAGCATGTCGGACATTAATGAGCCAAGTATGTGGTTGCCATTGAAATGGTTCCTAACCTTATTTGGTTCGATGCTACCCAACCTGAAGGTTGAGGTGAATGAGACGTATCCTCCGGCGGCAACATCATGCGTGCACTTTTTGTGCAAGGCTCACCACAGAGGAGATCTAGATCATGAATTCGTTCGTTACTTGTAAAGTTTTAGCGGTCGTTTTGCTCGTGCTTTCTGGAGTTGGTTCGGCCGCGGCGCAAAGTCCTGCCGCGCAAACCACACCGGTTGAGAAGGAGGCGATCGTCTACGGTGTGAAGATTCGTTACCTGGAAGCGGGCGCTGGGCCAACGGTGATTCTGCTTCACGGTATGGGCGGAAGTTCGCAGGTTTGGGCTTTCAATATTGCGCCGCTGGCGGCGAAGTATCGGGTCATAGTTCCGGATCAGGTTGGATTCGGAAAATCCGATAAGCCGCTGATCAACTATCGAGTTGCCACCTATGTGGATTTTCTCGATCAGCTTTGTAAGCAGTTAAAGATTGAAAAGGCTTCGTTGGTGGGAAACTCGATGGGGGGCTGGATCGCGGCTGCTTACACGATTGCGTTTCCGGAGAAAGTCGATCGGCTTGTGCTCGTCGATGCCGCTGGTTATGCGCCGCCGGCAACCTTCGATACACGCATTCTCTACAATCTAAACCCAACCACCAGACACGGAATGAAGGAACTTGCCGCGCGCGTCTTCTATAACAAGCTTTACTCGAGTGATGCAGTGATAGAGCAACTGTTGACGCAACGGCTCACTGCCGGCGATGGCTACACCATCAACAGCATGATTGAGTCAATCGTCCGCCGTGAAGACTTTCTTGACGAGCGAGTCAAGACAATCAAACACCCGACGCTGATTACCTGGGGCCGGGAGGATGGCCTGATACCGGTGGCCGACGGCGAGCGATTCAAGCGCGAGATTCCCAATTCTACTTTGCTTATATTCGATCAGTGCGGCCATGTGCCGAATGCTGAGAAGGCGCCTGAATTTAACGCCGCGCTTCTGAAGTTCCTGGCGGGCGTTTAGGCGGAGCAATGAAGTCAGTACCACCTCGCGGTAGCGGGTAGGGGATGGCAAACAACTCAACCATCGCATCATGAGGTCAGTGTTGAATGATCAGTGATCCCCCACCCGCTACCGCGAGGTGGTACTGACTTCATTACGAGACACTCTATTCCGCTGAAAGCTGGCGTCATTGCATCTCTGAGGCACTTGATGAACGTAAAAGTCGGCGACACTGCATCAATCACGAAGACGATCAGTAATGCGGACATCCATGCGTTTGCCGATATCACTGGCGATCACAATCCGTTGCATCTTGATGACGAGTTTGCCCGACAAACTCGATTTGGTCGTCGCATTGCGCACGGGATGCTGACGGCTTCGCTGATCTCGTCCGTCATTGCGAACCAGTTGCCGGGGCAGGGAAGCGTGTATCTGGGCCAGACGCTGCAATTTGTCGCGCCGGTTTTTCCGGATGACACGATTACCGCTCGTGTGACCGTGACTTCGGTTCGCGACGACAAACCAATATTGAAGCTTGCGACCGTGTGCGTTAACCAGCGAAATGAAACGGTCATCAAGGGTGAGGCGACGGTGCTCGTTTCGAGTCGCTGAACACTTTCAATCAGAACCGTGGAGCGTAGCGACCGGGCGATGGCGAAGAAGTACGCTACGAGAACAAATAGAAGCCTTGCTTCACGACCAATTGAATTCTTAGGCCGACCCGGTCGCTGCGCTCCGCGGTTCCGATTTCTTCGCGCACGTTCACACCTTGGCGAAAGTTTCACACGACACACTTGGGCAAGCAATCACCAATGAGCATCTCAACGAAACAACTTAACGAGCAAGTTAAAGTCCCTGAGACCGGCGCAAACAGTTACGCCTGGTATGCATTGGGCGTTCTAACGATTGTTTACGTTCTGAACTACCTCGATCGCAACTTGATCTACATCCTGTTTCCTTCGATTCAGGCGGAGATGAAGTTCAATGATTTCAGGATCGCGCTGCTCGGCAGTATGTCATTCGTAATTTTCTTTACGGTGCTAGGTATTCCATTTGGCCGGCTTGCGGATCGAGCCGTGCGGAAAAACATGATCGCGGCCGGTCTGGCGGTGTGGAGCTTGTTCTCCGGTCTCACCGGATTTGCTGAGGGCTTCTGGTCCTTATTTTTTTGCCGCGTGATGGTTGGTGTGGGTGAAGCGACGCTCGGCCCAGCGGCGCTATCATTGCTCAGCGATTATTTTCCCCCGCGTAAGCGCGCCACCGTTCAGGCGATCTACTCATCGGGAATCGCCGTTGGTGCGGGTTCGGCATTCTTTCTGGGCGGCTGGATTGCGCAGCATTATGGATGGCGTTGGGCGTTCTACTTGCTTGGCTTTCCGGGATTGCTGGTCGCGATCGTTGTGTACCTGCTCAAAGAAGAACCGCGTGGCCGAACTGAAACCGCAGCCGTAAAATACACCAGCAGCGATTGGAAGATACTCTTCAGATCCAAACCACTTCGTTATCACAATCTGGGTTATGCATTGTTTGGCCTTGCGGCGAACAACTTGTCATTTTGGGGCGTGACCTTTGTGAGTCGCGTATACAAATTTGATCTGGCAACTATCGGCATGGTCGCCGGCATTCTCACGGTGGTCGCCGGTGTGCCGGGCACGATTCTCGGCGGGTATTTAGCGGATCGCTTTCGTCATCTAGGACGAGGAGGCCGCATGGTCTTTGGCGCGTGTGCGGCGCTGCTGGCAGTTCCGTTCTGGCTCATGTTCATCTATGCACCTAATGCTGCCACGTTGATCATCGCAAACTTTGTGTTGCTCGGATTGTCTCTGGTCTGGCTTGGTCCAGCGGCTGCGGATGTTCACGATATTGCTGGACCACAATTGCGTGGATTGGGAATCGGCGTTTACTTCTTCGCGGTGATCGCAGCGTTCGGTATCGGATCGTTGATCATCGGCCAAATGAACGACTGGTTAGGAGCAAAAGAATCTCCGCTGCTAATGCGCTACTCGCTGCTCATCTGCCCTCTCGCGTGTCTGCTTGCGGCGGTCCTGCTTTGGCGCGGCAGCCGCGTGCTTCAAAGCGACGTGGAATAGATTGTAGGGGCGTCCCTCCGTGGG
>JANNON010000861.1:0-16403 GCA_031399105.1 Blastocatellia bacterium
GCCAAGAGAGGAATCAGAACAAAAGGGTAGATAGGGTAAATCGGGTCAGGCTCAGAGATTGCGGTGAGTGGAAGCTTTGGGGGAGGCATCCTCTCACAAGTTTTAAGCAGGCGGAGACTCTTTCGGGGGAACGGAGTTACGTTATGCGCGCAATCAAAAGAGCAAATGTTGCGGTGCTGCTGGTCCCGTCCTGAAGGGGCTTGGGGGAGCCTCCCAGGAAGATCAGCAGCCCGCATAAGTTTTAATAGGGATCCGATTAAAGAGAAGCGCGGCGGGTGATCGACGCGCTTCTCTTTTTCTGTGTTCGTATTTAGTTGGTAGGACCAACAAGCCGCGCTGGATCAGTTTCCGGGGTCAAGTCATCCAGGTTCAGTCGCAGCATGCCGCCCGCGTCGGAATAGGCTTCAACCGTACGCTGATGTGAGCGGCGCCATTTGAATAGTAGACCTCCAAAAATCCCGCCGATCGATAGACAAACAAGTATTGCGATACCGGTCGATTTGACGACGGAGACAAGTACTCCCAGCGTGGTCGCCACATACTTCCTCTGAGCGTCCAGTAACGGGTACGGATTGTCGCCCAGCCACTGCGTCACTTGCTCATACTTAACTTCGTCAATCAGCTTGTTCGCCGCCTGAACATCTGTGCCGTTAAAGACGAAAACCGCGTAGTTTCCCACGCGACGATATGCAGTTGGAACCCGATGACTTCCGGCGCCCTTAAGCTCTTTAATCTTTGCGAGAATAAACCGGTCATTGTCGCTGGCGTGTTGTGGCGTAGTGAACTCAATTATCACCAGCTCGCCTACTTTCCGCTCGGGGCCGCTGTAAGTGGCAGCCACCGCTTCGGCTCCAGCCTCAAAACTAACGACATCCAACACTGGTTCATGCGGGAACAACTTCTTCAGCGTTCTCAAATTGGTCACGTATTCGGCTCCGACTCTAGCCGTTTCCCAATCGGGCAGATGCTTGAGCAGAACAGGAAGATCGTTATCACCCGGATCTAACGTTCCGGCATATTCCCGGGCGAGGTTTGAGATCTCCGCGGTTGTTGCCTTGTTGAGAGCTTCGACGATTACGAAATGGCGCCCCTTAAAGAAATACACGCGAAACGGCGAAACCACACTTGCGAGCCCTATATCGCCAAACTTGATTTGGTCAGCCGGCGCCAACATCGTTAATAGTGAGTAGGCTTCGGAATCAGAGCCTGTCGAGTACAGGAAAATAGTTGCACGTGCACCGGCAGGTGCGACATAAGTCCTGGCCCAAGCTCGAGACGTTTGTAACTCAACAGGCCAACTATCGACCTGCGAGGGCTCGAAAATGAGCCCGCGCGCTCGATGGCTTCCGACCTGGTCAGGAAAGTACTTGGGATCGGGACTATTCGATTGCGCCGCGCTGTGCGAGGCAAATACGAACAAAGCGGCGACCATCAGTCTCAGGTAGTAATGCTTCAAAGTCACACTCCGGCTGGAAAACCTCATTTAGTTCGACTTGGTTAGAACCCAACGGGGCTTGGATGTTCCAGTAAGCCGATCTGTTATTGAGAATTGTGTCGGGATCAGTTTAATGCCAGCGACGCAGCTCTCGCAAAAGCAGATCGGCGTAGTGACGGGGATTGCTTATGTTCTGTAGCACGGTTGATCCGCCAAGCTCGCTGGCGTTATCGACGATGACATTGCCAAAGCGAAGCAACCTTTGCGGAATGCTCGCAGAAACCGTGACATCCTGAACTTTGCTCAGAGGAATGTTTCGGGTTGTACGAGCAATCAAGCCGGTATCAATCTCTAACTTAGAGTCTGTCAAAGTGTATCTAATCAGGTTACGGCGGATATGGTAGAACGCTGGGATAAGCAAGAGAGAAAGCCCGAGAGGAATTGAGATCCATGGACTAACTGGAATCATGGCAAGGAGAAACACCAGCGCGATGGCGCCAATAACCGCCAGGGCATAGCCTAGTTTGACAAAGACCAGCGTCGGCCGAACCGTAAAGATTGTTTGCTCGAGATCGCTATCGCCGGTGTTCGCCGGCACTCCTGACCGTAGGCGAGCCAGCCTCGTAACTTCAGGATCAGCGGCTGGTGCTCCGCAGTCCGAGCAGAAAGCTTTTCCAGGAGCGACGTAGCCGCCACATTTTGAGCAATTCATTTTGGCCTAGATGTTGGATGATAGATGGAGCAGTTGTCAGTTGTCGGCACCCACTAGATCACACGCTCCTCATCACGGAATAACAACGGACAACGGACCGCCTTATTTCGTTTCGATTGGTAACCCAGCGTTTTTCCAAGCGTCATACCCTCCGAGAAGAGCAGCCGCGTTTTCAAATCCTTTTGTTTTGAGATTGACCACCGCACCGGCGGACGTATGTTCGTTTGGTCAAGAGCAGTAGGTGACGATGAGCTTATCCTTCGGTAGCTCATCGGCCTTCTGAAGAACGTCGGCTACGGGAATCAACCGCGCTCCCGGAAGATGACCCTGCTTAAATGACGCGTCGTTGCGCACGTCTACCACGACGGCCTGGTTCTTTGCCATAAGGTCGCGAAGTTCGGTGGTAGTGACTCGTCTAACGCCATCCGCGTGAACGGTGGGCACCTGAGGAGTCGCTGTGGTCGGAGAAGTCGCGCCAGCTGGAGAAGACGTAGCCACTGGCGTTGACGCTTTTGGCTTATCACCCGCGTTGCAAGCCGCCAGAACTGCTGCACCGCTGAGCAGCCCGGCAAAAGTTAATAGACGAAGTCGCATCAGTTGAAAACCCTCCAGAAGATTGCTGAGAATAAGAAAGAGTCCGTTTGTTAATTTCGTACGCGATCAACATTTTGTCAATGAAGCGACCGTCATTTTGGGATTCATCTCTAAAAAGAGCACACCAGCAATCAGTTATGACGTGCTCCGCTTATGAATGACAAGTCCTCTCCCGTTCCGTAGCGAGTGGCTTTGCGCAAAAAGTGCCAGGGGGCGAAGAGAAGCAATCAGAACCGCGGAGGGCAGCGACCAAGCCGATTCGGAAGAAGCACCGCAATCGACGAAGTAGTTGATGTCTCTTTTAAAAACCAGTTGAATTTTCGCTTAGGCCCGGTCGCTGCGCTCCGCGGTTCTGATTGTCACGGTAACGCATTTCGTCCAAATTCTAGAAACCATGTTCCAATTTCAGAAAAGACCCAGACGCTTTTAAATGTCATTCTGCAGAAACCTCAACAAAGTGGCGATTCGGCAATGTGGCGCAAGTTTTGCTCTTACTCCGAGCGCCCCTTGTAGATTACAACGCCCCCTCATGTAACCCCCTTATTGGTAATTAAGTTCAAACGAGCTTGGGAGAGTTTTATGCGTCCACGTGTCTGGGCAAGTTTCTGTTTCACGGTGGGGTTGGTGTTCGCCATTACTGCCGCGAGTTCGGCTGTCGCTTATGCCGATTCGGTATTTCAGCAACAACGTTTTGTTGAAATGCTTTCCGCTGAACCGCTGGTTATTGATTTGAGTTCATATCAACATACTGTGACTGCCCCCAGTAGCGCTGAAACTGCGAGTTCAGTCACGCAAACAACCCGGCGCTTTGATGAACACTCAGGCCCGCTTGGTATCGCACGCTTCGTCGATGATCCCAGTCGCATCTCGATTAAACCAGGTCGCGAGGGTGTAATCGCGACGCCGGAACCAGCAACGATGGTCCTCCTGGGAACTGGGTTGGCTGGTATGGCAGGTTTAATCCGCCGCCGCCGTAGTACAAATAAGAAAAGGCCTGGGTCTCTCCTCAAACCATAACCGAACGACAGTAAGCCGAATCCTCACCACGTGCTCCTCTTTCGCAGGCGCATGCTATAGTTGCGCCCATCCCTAAAAGAGGAGCTTGAATGCTCGATCAGCCACAACCTCAAAAGGTTAAATGGGCCAAGGTCATCGATCACACCCGCTGCATCGGGTGTCACGCCTGTACGACGGCCTGCAAGTCAGAGAACCTGGTCCCGCTTTCCGTCACTCGCACATACGTCAAACACGTCGACATCGGTGTCTTTCCACAAACGCGCCGTGCGCATCAAGTTACGCGATGTAATCAGTGCGCGCATGCCCCATGCGTCGTTGCCTGTCCCACGACCTCGATGTTCAAGCGCGACGACGGCATCGTGGATTTCGACAAATCAATCTGCATCGGTTGTAAGGCCTGCATGGCTGCTTGTCCCTACGACGCCATATTTATCAACCCTGATGACCATTCGGCGGAGAAGTGCAACTTCTGCGCTCATCGAATAGATGTCGGCTTGGAACCAGCTTGCGTGGTGGTTTGTCCGACGCAGGCAATCCTGATCGGCGATCTAAACGACACGGATTCGCACGTCACACAGATCGTTAATCGCGAAGCGGTCACCGTGCGACGACCCGAGAAGGAAACGCTTCCCAAACTCTTTTATAAAGGTGCTCATCAGGCGACTTTGGATCCGCTGGCTGCAAGGCGACCTGACGCGGGTCTTTTCATGTGGAGCGAGCAGCAGGAAGACAGCGAGCACGTGGTTTCCGGGAATCCCCAGTTCAACAACTCATCGGCCGCCGCGTTGCTTTCTTACGATGTCGCGCATTGGATTCCCTGGGATTGGCGCGTCAGTCTTTACACCTGGACGAAAGGAATCGCTGCTGGCGTCTACCTGGTGGCCGCGTTGCTGGTGTTGTTTGGATTCCTAACTCCGCAAAGTACGATTTGGCTCTGGGTCACGCCCGTAATTTCGGGAGTGTTCCTCGCCGTTACGGGTGGGCTGTTGATTTGGGATCTCGAGCATCCCGAGCGTTTTTATCTGATCTTCACGCGTCCGCAGTGGCGGAGCTGGCTGGTGAAAGGGGCTTTTGTCATAGCCGCTTATACATTGGTGCTCGCGTTGCACTTCATTGGCAGCTGGTTTGAGGCAGAGTCGATGCAGCAGTGGTTGATGATCGCTGGCATTCCTTTGTCGGCGATGACGGCGGTCTACACCGCCTACCTTTTTGCTCAAGCGAAGGCTCGCGACATGTGGCAAAATCCGTTATTGCCTCCGCACTTGTTAGTCCAGGCGCTGCTCCTCGGTTCAGCCGTGCTCCTGCTTTTCATGCTCTTTGTTAACGGGAAAATGCTCCTGCCCTGGGAAGCGGATACGCAAGGGTATGGAGACGTCGCGCTCGGGTTCTACCTGCTCATCATCCTTGCGGTTACGAGTCTCGTGCACGTCCTGATGATTTGGGGAGAAGTATCGTTGGGCCATCCGACGGCCCATGCGCGGTTGGCAGTGTGGGAGATGGTACGAGGACGTTACAAAAGCGATTTCTGGTTTGGTGTCGCGCTTTCAACTCTTGCTGGTTTGCTGGCGTGGCTTGGGTTGTTCGAGGTGGTGAGCGGATCAGTCGCGACTGGCGCCGCACCGCTCGCGTTGATTGGGATGATGTTGTTCGAGAATGCGTATGTGCAGGCCGGACAGTCAGTGCCGCTGGCATGAAATCGCGATCGGTCATATTCCATCTTCGCTAGCTAAGCTTCGGATCTGGGGGATAACATGTTCGGCAGAAGCCTCATCATTCTTTGAAAAGGACTTCCGCATGACCGACGAAGAGATACAGAAACTCATAAGCACAGTAGGGCGTTGCATTCAGAGGAATGGGAGATCGTATTGAGCTGATATTGGGTTAGCGAAAGACAATCATGAGCACGAAGACAGAAGCTACTATCGACGACCTCTACCGCGTCCCGGAAAACGGCAAAGCCGAAATCGTGAATGGAGAGCTTGTACTCATGCCCCCCACCGGAGGAGTACCCGGCCGCACCGCCGGCGAAATCTTTATTAGTCTGCGCGAATACGAACGTCGCGAAGGAGGCGGTTACGCGTTTCCTAATAACGTCGGCTTCATCGTAAATCTTCCAAATCGCAGCTCATTTAGTCCTGACGCCGCTTTCTTCAAAGGCGAGCTTCGCGGCGGATTGTTTTTGCAGGGTGCCCCGATTTTCGCTGTTTGAAGTTAGAAGCACAGATGACTATGGCCCGGCCGCGGAACTTCGAATGACACAGAAGCGCGCGGATTACTTTGCTGCCGGCACACTCGTCGTTTGGGATGTAGACGTGCTACGCGAAAAAGTTGTGCGCGTTTATCGATCAAGCAATCCTGAATCGCCAACTACTTACCGCGCGACCGACCAAGGTGAGGCCGAGCCAGCATTGCCCGGTTGGACCATGCGGCTGGATGAGATTATCTAATGAAGAGAAGGACGGAAGAAATCAAGGAATTGCCAAGTGAATAGTGGGTTTCGGAGACTAAAGCATGTCGGTTTATTGGCACATGCCCCGCTCCGAAGTTAACGGAGGAAACGATGAGCACATGCGAAGAGATAATTACTGCTGCGAAGTCCCTTCCTCCCAGCGACAGAGCAATGTTGGCAGAACGTCTTCTCGACAGCTTAAACGGCGAGGAACAAGAGCGCATTGACGCGTTGTGGGCTGAAGAAATTGAGCGACGAATCAAGGAAGTCGATGAAGGCAGAGTCACTACTATCCCAGGAGATGAAGTAATGGAAAGGCTGCGGTCGCGGCGCTCGCGGAAATAACTGATGGATTACTCTTTTCATCCCTCACGCTGAAAAAGACGTCGATGAAATAGTTGGTTACTACGATGGCATCGAGGACAGTCTGGGCGATGAATTCGTCAACGAACTTTAAAATGCCTTAACGCGAATATTGCGGCTTCCGGACGCTTGGCAGCAGGTGGGGCCGTCGCCCCGCCGGTGTCTATTGAATCGATTCTCCTGCCAATTGGTTTACCAGGAAGGTCTGATGAAATACTGATCGTTGCCTAATGCATCTTCGTCGCGACCGAATTACTGGGCGGATCGATTGTAATAAACAACTTACTGGAGAAAGAAATGCTCCTTTTATGAATCCAAACGATACAAATCAACCTGTTAGCGCCACCCGAGAGGAAACGGAAGCGCGTGGCGAAACTTTTTATCCTGGCCCAAGCCGCAGCAACCTCGCCGCGTATCCACCAAAAGAGCGGTGGGACAACTGGACCGAACTCGATTCCAAAGCCTGGCCCGAACGCAAAGAGCGTCACTACTCCCTGGTCCCGACCACTTGTTTCAACTGCGAGTCGGCCTGCGGTCTGCTTGCCTACATCGACAAAGAAACCGGCGAGGTGCAAAAGTTTGAAGGGAACCCGGAGCATCCTGGTTCACGCGGCCGCAATTGCGCGAAAGGCCCGGCCACGATCAATCAGGTCACTGACCCCGACCGAATTCTGCAACCTTTGAAGCGAGTCGGGAAACGAGGCGCCGGCAAGTGGGTTCCCGTCTGTTGGAATGAAGTATTGGACGACCTCGCTGGAAGAATTCGCACCGCCATCATTGAAGATCGCCGGCAGGAGATCATGTATCACGTTGGGCGACCCGGCGAAGATGGATTCACCGAACGCATTCTCGCCGCGTGGGGAATCGATGGCCACAATTCGCACACAAACATCTGCTCGTCTTCGAGCCGCGAAGGCTATCAACTTTGGATGGGCATCGATCGGCCCAGTCCGGATCACACGAACGCAAAAGTAATCTTCCTCATCAGCGCACACCTCGAGTCGGGTCACTATTTCAACCCACATGCTCAACGTGTAATCGAAGGCAAGGCGAATGGCGCGAAGCTGATCGTCTTTGATACCCGACTCTCGAACACAGCCACCCACGCGGATCACTGGGTGTCGCCGATTCCGGGTTCGGAAGCGGCGATCCTCCTGGCGATCGCGAACTATTTGATCCAGAACAATCTCTACAATCGCGAGTTTGTTCGACGCTGGTGGAACTGGCAGGAATTTTTGAATTCCAAGTTTCAAGTTTCAAGTTTCAAGTCTGAAGCAGGACTCAGGACTCAGGACTCAGGTCCCAGCGATAACGACGAGGCAACTACGTTTGAAGACTTTGAGCTAATACTAAAAGAACTCTACGCACACTATTCGTTTGAGTTCGCGGCGAAAGAGTCGGGCGTGGATGCGCGGACGTTGGAAGACGTTGCGAAGTGTGTTGCGACTGCCGGCACGAAACTGAGCACACACAACTGGCGCAGTGCTTCCTCGGGTAATAGTGGTGGTTGGCAAGTGGCGCGCTCGCTTTTCATGTTGAACGCTTTGATGGGCGCCATAGCGACTGAAGGCGGCGTCTTTCCAAACGCCTGGAACAAGTTTGTTCCAAAGCCAATCTACTCGCCGCCGCATCCGAAGATGTGGAACGAAACGACATGGCCGCGAGAGTACCCACTCTCGATGCACGAGCTCTCATTTCTGCTCCCGCATTTCCTCCGCGAAGGGCGAGCCAAACTCGATGTCTATTTCACTCGCGTTTACAACCCGGTTTGGACCAATCCAGACGGCTTCTCATGGATTGAAGCGCTGAGTGACGAAAGCAAGGTTGGTTGCCACGTTGCGCTCACTCCCGTTTGGAGTGAGACCGCTTATTTCGCTGATTACGTTTTGCCGATGGGACTTGGGCCAGAGCGTCACGATATCCACTCGTACGAAACTCATGATGCGCAGTGGCTCGGATTTCGCCAGCCGGTGACGCGGGCTGCGCGTGAACGCGAAGGCGCTGAGATCAACGATACGCGCGCTACCAATCCCGGCGAAGTGTGGGAAGAGAACGAGTTTTGGATGGAGCTTACGTGGCGTATCGATCCCGATGGGAGCCTCGGCATCAGGCAGTACGTCGAGTCAAAGAAGAACCCAGGCGAGCGACTCGGTGTGAACGAGTATTACGAATGGATCTTTGAGAACTCCGTCCCGGGTTTGCCAGAGAAAGCCGCGGCGGAAGGGTTGACGCCGATGGAGTTCATGCGCCGTTATGGCGCTTTTGAGATTGCGACCAAAGTCGGTGCGCTATACGAAGAGCCGGTGCCAACGGAAGAGATTGAAGACGCTCGCGAGGACCAACTCGGTCGCGTTTACACGAAGAGTGCGAAGCCGGCGTCGCCAAATGTAGTGCCGCTACCGACGATCGATGCTGACCCCGAAGGCCGGCGTTTTGTAGGAGTGAATGTCGATGGCACTTTGCGGCGCGGCTTTCCGACACCGAGCGGGCGGCTCGAGTTCTATTCGAGCACGCTGGCTGGTTGGGGTTGGGGCGAGGTTGCGATCCCCGCATACATTCGCAGTCACGTTCATCCGGAGAACATGGACGCGGATCAAAGTGTGTTGATCTCTACGTTCCGCCTTGCTATGCAAATTCACACGCGCAGCGCCAACGCGAAATGGCTGAACGAAATTGCGCACACGAATCCGCTTTGGATGCATACCTCGTTCGCGAAACGACTCGGCGTTGGCACTGGCGACCTGGTCCGCGTCGAAACTGAGATTGGTCATTTCGTCGTACGCGCCTGGGTTACGGAAGGAATTCGTCCTGAGGTGGTTGCCTGCAGCCACCACATGGGTCGCTGGAAAACTCACGAGCAAGGCGTGCGACAGATGATGGCTACGGTGAAACTCGAGCATCAACAAAGTGAGTGGGGACTGAAAAGAGAGAATGGCGCTGGACCGTACGAGTCTACCGATGCCGACACGCTCAGAATTTGGTGGAATGATGTTGGTGTGCACCAGAACCTGACGTTTCCCGTTCATCCGGATCCAGTTTCCGGAATGCATTGCTGGCACCAGGCGGTGCGGGTCAGGAAAGCCCAACCGAATGATAAGTACGGCGATATTTTCGTGGACACTGCGAAGTCGAAAGAAGTGTTTGAAAAATGGCTCGCGATGACAAGACCTGCTGATCAGTTCTCACCGGACGGAACGCGGCGTCCATACTGGATGCTGCGGCCGTTGAAGCCCGCAAGAGAGTTTTACAAACTGCCCACGGAGTAGCGCTCATTAGACTCCTCCCGAATAGTCAGCACTGGTCTTGATGAAGCTAGGTTGGGTGATTTGCAGTCAGGAAGGTGGGCAAGCTGAGAGAGCTGACTCAACTTCCAAGGCAATCTTCAACTTGCACCAGCATTCAACCTCAGCTCCCCGCTGTTACCCTAAGCGCCCACCTACATTGCAATAGGATCTGAGGCCAGTTGAGCGGGGGCGGCGCTGAGTTTGAGACTTTATTAGGTGCTAGGTAGATTCTGAGCTTGAGAGAAAGCGCTCAGCTTGCCCACCTTCCCAACCTGCAAATTCCCAAAACGGGCATCATTCTTCCCCGCCAGCAAATTGGCCAACCTGAATTACCGTCATTCTCCGAACAAGTTAATCAGCCCTCCCTGGAATCACGCCTCCATTCAGACTTTTCTTCATCCATAGAAATCGCCTTGGTTTCTTTTGAGCGCTGAGGCCCCGGAGAATTCCTGCGCCTCGAAAATAGTTACTCCCGAATCGGATTTTCCACGCGCAGTGATGTTCAAAAGCGCCCTTCAATGGAGGATATAAGATGAAAGGTTTTGTTAGACCGCTCGTTACAGTAGCCGCCCTCGCGCTCTGCATCGTGTTTACGAATGCTAGTGCTCGAGCTGCCGATGTGACTTTCAGCACCACCGGTTCTTTTAACGGCGGCGCTTTCTCGAGCCCCAACGCCATTACGTTTGGCGGTGGCGCAAATCAATTAACACTAACGTTCACCGGAATGACCAACTCCACTGTGAACACCGATGCAGACGGATTCACGTTCGCCAGCCTTGGAGAAATTCAGACTTCTGTGCTTGGCTCCGGCGCTTCGATAACACCTGGAACCACGTTCGCCATTCGCGTTTCCCAGACAGCGCCCTCGATTGGAACCGGTGATTTTTCCGGAGTCTTGTCTGGCACCATCAGTCAGAACAGCAGCACGAGCATGATCACGTTCACTGTTACGCATCTTGAAATTAATGGCGTGACTTACGATGTGGCCAACAATCCCCTGGCACTCGTTCCCCCGTCAACAAACAACGGAGTCACCTCTATCCAGGCAAGAGTAACAGCGCCAGTTCCTGAGCCGGCCAGCATGCTTCTTTTGGGTACCGGTCTCGCCGGTGTGGTTGGGGCGGTCCGACGCAAGCTGAAACGAACGGAGCAATAACCCTTCTCAACCGGGCTAACAAATGCCCATTCAAGAAATTCGATAATAGCTTCCAACTAATCCAGGAGCTGGGAACGAGCCATCGCGGCGCGTTCCCAGCTCTTCGGTTTTTACCCTCCTCAACTTGCGCGCTGCTTCCCTATTCGTTAACTTCACTCAAAACAAAAGCTCCAAATCATCGTTCACCATCAGCGAAGGAGTGACTCTCGCTATGTACTTCAAACAGTTCTATCTGGGCTGCCTGGCACACGCATCCTATTTGATTGGGTCGGAGGGCGAGGCCGCTGTGGTCGATCCGCAACGCGACGTCGACCAGTATTTCGATGAGGCGGAAGCGAATGGTTTACAGATCAAGTATGTGATCGAAACCCATCTGCACGCCGATTTCGTCAGCGGGCATCGCGAGCTAGGTGAGCGGTGTGGCGCGCAGATCGTGTTTGGTGAAAAGGCTGCCGCGACTTTTTCGCATCTCGCGGTGAAGGATGGCGATGAAATTCAACTCGGCAAAATCACCATACGCGTGCTTGAAACTCCCGGGCACACCCCGGAAAGCATCTCGTTGCTGTTGATCGATCCGGAGGTATCGGAAGAGCCGCTCAAGGTCCTCACGGGCGATACGCTATTCATCGGTGATGTTGGCCGCCCGGATCTCGCCGGGGGCCGCGGTTTCTCGGCGCAGGACATGGCCGGAATGCTGTACGACAGTCTGCACGAAAAATTGTTGAAGCTGCCTGACCAAACCGAGGTCTATCCAGCGCATGGGGCCGGTTCGATGTGCGGCCGAAATATTTCGAGCGACACCTCTTCGACGATCGGCGAGCAACGCAAATTCAATTACGCGTTAAAGCCAATGCCGAGATCAGAGTTTGTGCGGATGATGACGACTGACATCCCGCCTGCGCCGGCTTATTTTCCTACCGACGCAGAGATCAATCGTACTGGCGCCGCTCCGCTGGCTGAGTTACCGCGGCCAG
Organism: Blastocatellia bacterium; assembly: GCA_031399105.1. Classification (GTDB taxonomy): domain Bacteria; phylum Acidobacteriota; class Blastocatellia; order Pyrinomonadales; family Pyrinomonadaceae; genus PSRF01. The sequence continues at coordinate 11,985 of JANNON010000861.1, forward strand.
TCTCGTTAGCTGCGTTGGAGTTCAAACAGCTTGCGGAAGACAACACGGTCCTTGACGTTCGCTCTGCCGCAGAGTTTGGGCTGGGCCATGTCCCCGGAGCGATCAATATTGGTTTGAGCGGACAGTTTGCGATGTGGGCCGGTTCATTGCTGTCGCTCGACTCGGGAATCCTCCTCGTCGCAGAGTCAGAGTCGAAGGTTGATGAGGCCGTGATGCGATTGGCTCGTGTTGGAATTGAAACTGTGAAGGGTTATCTCGAGCGCGGATTGCTCTCATGGCACGAAGCTGGTTTTGCGACCACAACTGTGCCGCAGATCTCAGTCAACGATCTGGATGAACTGATCAAGCGGGCATCACCACCTCAAGTAATCGACGTACGGCGGGCAGCTGAATACGACAGCGGTCATGTTCCTCAAGCAGTCACTGCCCCGCTTTCGCAGCTGAAAGAACAGATCGCCACACTCACGCTGGATCGGGCAAAACCGACTGTGGTGATTTGCGCAGGAGGCTATCGTTCGAGTGCAGCAACCAGCATTTTGGCGCAACAGGGGTTTACGGATTTGCAAAATGTGATTGGCGGCACGAGCGCATGGATTAACGCCGGATTTGCGATTGAAGACAGACAGGGTTAGCACGATGAGACGATTTACTGGATTACGGGGTGACAACAAGAGCCGCTAGCGAACAGGGGGTTTTATTTACTCTTTCATCTGGCCCACACGGCAAATTGAAAGAATCGGTCTCACTTCTGATAAGTCCTGTCTTAATCGATTCAGGGGGAGTTGGTCATCGATCCGTTAACCTTCAAAATATTACTCAGCCTGGCACTCATCGTGATCGCCACCGTTCACGGCTATGGCGCGGCGTGGCTCGCGATATGGATGCTTTTTCATCCCTATAAGCCGGTGAAGTTTCTTGGATTGACGATTTGGCCGCAGGGAATGATTCCGCGTCATCGCGAGAAGCTGGCCCAGTCAATTGGCAATGCAGTTGGCAATGAGCTTGTCTCGCAGGAAACCGTTTTCAACGCCCTTTTCGACACCAGCTTCTTTCATCGCAAGGTGGAAGACTTTGTCGATGCCTATACCAAAGATCTGCTCTCAACCGTGCATCCGTCATTCATCGACGCGTTGCCGTCCAGTGCGCGCGGTCCGATTCTCGATACCATCTCCGCTTTGCAATACCGATTGGCTGAATACATCGCGGCGTTGTTGAAGAGCGAAGAGACTGCCGGCGCGATCGAAAGATTCGTCGACTCTCGTGTGGATGAATTGTTGGCGAGAAGAGTTGACGACACCATCACACCCGATGCTCTACGACAGGTCATGAGCTTCGTGGAAGATCGCTTTCGCCGCGCTGTAACTGAACATGGCTTCGAAGCAAAGGTGCGGGAGTTTGTCTCGGGAAGGTTAGATGATCTCGCCCAAAGCAGTGCGACACTCGCGGAGACATTCACCCCCGAAACGATTGCTTTCATCAAAGAACGGATCGACAGCCAGGTCCCGCCCATCGTTCACAATCTTGCGGACATTGCTACGAGTCAAAACACGCGGAAACAGATCGGCGCGCTGATCAAACTGGAAGTGGATGATTACTACGAGCAGCTTTCGCTGTTGAAGAAGATCTTTATTTCACGGGAACGGATTCATCACGAAGTTGATGATCTGGTTAACAAGACTTTGCCGCATCGCGTGGACGAATACTTGCGCGGCGCGGCCTTTGAGCAAGAGGCGGAAGCCTTTCTCAACTCGACTGTCGATAAAGTGCTCTCACGTCCGCTCAGTGAGATTGTAGGGCAGCTTGAACGGGAGAAGCTTGAGCTGATCAAGGAACAGATTACGGATCGCCTGCTCGAGCTCGCTAAAAGTCCGGCGCTGACGCAGTCTATCTCGACTTACCTGTCCGATGCGCTGGAGCATTTGGGGCCGCAGACGCTCACCGAAGTTCTCAATCAGGCGAACCCGCAGTCCGTGCGGAGGGTTAAGTCGTTCCTAACCAGGAGTCTGCTTGGTCTGCTTTCACATGACGATACCGCGAGGACGATCAACGCTATCCTGAGTTCACAGATTGAGCGTTTGCTGATCGCGCCCATCGGACGCCTGGGCGATCACCTGTCGGAGAATTCAGTTAGGCGAGCGAGTACTGCTTTGGTGGAACGTATTACGTTGGCAGCGCGCGAGCGGCTGCCTTCTGCGATTGCTGAATTTGATGTCGGTAGTCTGGTTCGGAACAAGGTGTCGGAGTATCCGACTGAGAAGTTGGAAGCGCTCGTATTGTCGGTGGCCAAGCAACACCTGCAAAAAATAGAACTCTTCGGCGCGATCATTGGGTTCGTAATAGGCGTTGGCCAGGCGCTTTGGGTGCTGGGTCTTGGGAACTGGATCTTTAACTATTTCGGGTTCCAGTTGGATTAGCTCCGAAGCAAAAAACGAGCGACGAGCAATCTGAAGCCACCGCTGACCTCCAGCATCTGAGATCCAGCATCTACTTGGAACCTGGTTAATCCGGACACCGTTCTACTGTTAGTGCCCGTCGCCGTTCCCGAAAGGATTTCTCATGTATTGTTCAGCCTGTGCCAATCCGCTGACACCCGGACTTAGTTACTGCAACCGCTGCGGGACGAACTTGAAGGACCGTCCCGCTAACACCAGCGTGGGATCCGTCGCCGCATTTCTGACTGCCATGACTTTGATTGGCATTTGCGGCCTCGGAATAATGTTTGGCGGCGCCATGGCGCTGACAAATGAAGCCAAGCTTGGTGAGCCGGTGGTCGTGCTGTTCATGTTGATGACTTTTCTGGTCGTCACGATCATCGAAGTGATGCTCGGCAGGCAACTTTCAAAATTGACCAGCGCGGCAGAGCCGAAGCAGTTGGCTGCGCATCACACACCAGTTTCCTTGCCCCATGAAGTTCGTTTTCCCGAACAACGATCGCTGGCGGAAGCCGGCGCCAGCGTCACTGAGAACACGACCCGTACGTTGGAATATGCTCGCAAAGAACCGCTGCAACGATAACTTCATCACCACGGGTGTTGGCGTTCCGGGCAACTTGATCATGAAGGGAGAATCCGTGCAAACAAAACTGACCACCCTCCTATTAGCTCTTTGCTTGCTTACCTTGACGGCCGGCTGCCGGCACGTGACTCAGCATGACGTAAAGGGCTCAGGCAAGCGGGTGATTCAAAAACGGGACGTCCCGGCGTTTACATCCATCACAACCGAGGGGGCTTTCGACATTGAAGTCGTCTGTCAAAAGGATCAGTCGCTGCAGCTTGAAGGCGACGATAACATCCTGGATTTGATCACCACCGAGGTGAGTAACGGCGTATTGCGTTTGCGGCCCAAGAGCAATTACTCAATTGAGGACAGCATCGTGGTGAAGATTACGGTGCCCAATCTCGAAGGACTTTCAGCCTCAGGCGCGGGCAAGATGAATGTGAGGGAAATCAAGAACGCGAAGTTTGATATTGATATGAGCGGTGCGGTGAGTATCACGGCGAGCGGAGAAACCGCCGAACTAACAATTGAAGCAAGTGGCGCCGGCAAAGTTGATGTGCAAAAGTTACGAGCGGCGCGAGCGACGATCGAAGCAAGTGGAGTGGCCCATATCGATGTGGACGTGCGCGATGTTCTCAACGTGGTGATCAATGGACCTTCGAAGGTGAGCTACTCAGGTGATCCTGAAGTGAATCAAACAATCAACGGCCCTGGGACATTGGAGAAACGAGAAAGCAAAGGAGCTTAAGAGAGTTGCAAGCGTATGATGTTTTGTGTTGACATTCATACGTCTCGTGAATAACTATTTGCCATTCTCGAAAGGAGTTTACTTCCCCAATGACCTATGTCGTAGTCGAGCTATGTGTTGACTGCAAGTACACCGATTGCGCCGCGGTGTGTCCGGTTGAGGCGTTTCACGAATTACCAGATCGGCTTTATATCAATGCCGATACCTGCATCGATTGTGATGCCTGCGTGCCGGAATGCCCGGTGGAAGCAATCTTCGCCGACACTAACGTGCCTGAGAACTACGCGCATTGGACTCAGATCAACATCGACGAAGCTCCAAACTATCCGGTGATCAGTCAAAAGATTCCCGCATTACATGGTCCAGGCTGCGCAGGGCCGGAAGAGTAGATCGAACAAGAGTAATTGGTTTCAAGAAGAGGCGGACGCTCCGGGTCCGCCTCTTGTTGTGTTTGGCGAGCCTCAAACTAGAAAGGACCTGGGAAGGGCTTTGCACAAAGAGTGCCCAGGGAGAAGCAGTCACAAACCGAGCAGCGCAGCCACCCGGCCGATTAGGAAGAAGGACGCAATATAACACAGTAGTTGTGAGGTCAAATTAAAAAAAATTGAAGTTTTCGAGTCGGCCCCGTCGCAGCGCTCAGCGGTTCTGATTTGTTTGAGCCCAGTCCCCCACCA
>JANNON010000890.1:0-4576 GCA_031399105.1 Blastocatellia bacterium
CCATTGCTGCCACGTCCTCCAGCCCCTCCAGTACCGCCGGTCGTAGACACGGTGTAGCTCATTCCCATTTGCGCTTCGAACGAATAGCTAGGCCCTTGCCCGCCGTCACCGCCATCCGCGGCGTCGTAGCCGTGTGAGACACCGCCATCGCCGCCATGTCCGCCAGTACGTCCGTGTGTGCCGTTGAGCGTTCCCAGGCAATCTCCATTTGCTCCGGGACTACCATTGGCTCCATTACTCGCAGGCGGAGCATCGGGAGCATCGCTGGCATCCTGGCCGGGCGAGCCAGTCCCACTCTGCAAGAGCGGGGCATGGTTCAGACGCACACCCTGGAACTTTCGCCGCAACTGGGCAGTCTGTTTCAACCGCTGAGCCTCGAGCCAATCCTCTCGGCCAAAGCCCCTGAGTTCTACGGTTATGTGGCCCCCAGAAGAGCGCGGGGCCCCTGAGATTGGCGACAGGTTGGCACTGGCCTTGATAAAGCGGTCCCCCTTTCGGGAAAGACTATTCGCGATTTGCGTCTCTTCGATCGTGAAGATGTGAAGGCTGTAATGTCCCTTAATCACTACGTCGCGGCCAAGGAAGACGATATACCGCGCCAGAATCACTGTGTCGCCTTCGAGTTCAATATTGTCGGGCAAGTATAGAGTATGGGCCATTTGCAGCCCCTTCAATTTCGCGTCACCTTGACGCACCATTTGTAATTCCGGCATTTGATCAAGAACGGGCTTTAGCCTTTCCTTCCAGCCCGGATCGAGAAGTTCGTCGGGATCAAACGGCACTCCCTTCCGGGCAAGCAGGTCGCGACCTTTGCGAAAGGCCGCCTTTCTTCGTTCCGCTCGTTGCTCCTGTGAGTTAGGTGCAGCGGCCGCAGGCGCTGGTCCAGTTTTCTGTTCAGGGATGGCGCTCTCCGTGGTCCAGAGGACTGGCAGAATCAGAAGAGCGAGGATGGATAGTGATACGTACCTTTGCTTCATGATGGGCCTCCGTGAGTGAAAATGCAGGAGGGTCTTTTGCGGTAGAGGTCGGGATGTCCGGCAAGTGACCTGAAGGGGGACGTTTCCGCGCGAGTATATTTTCTGCGCGGCAGGGGCATCGTTCAATCGAGAAGTTTTGGCCAAAGCGGCTATTTGTTGGCCTTGGTGGCTACGAAGTACTGAGTTTCTGTGGAGGAAAACAGCCTTTGTTGTCGGCAACTGCTGGGCGATATGCCAAAGCGTTTTTTGAAGTCGCGCGCGAAATGACTGCTGTCGTTTATGCCTACGCGATTCATCGCTTCTTTTACGGTGAGGTGGGTAGTTTCCAGCAGCAATCGCGCGTGCTGAATTCTGGTGGACAATAAGTATTGGGCCAGTGTCTGGCCGGTGTCGTGCTTGAACAAGTGTCGCAGACGGGAAGGCGAAAGGTTTACGAGGTGAGCCAGCGCTTCCAGGTGCAAGTCACGATAAAACTCGCTTCGAATGAGAGACGTGAGAATTTGAATTCTTGCATCCACGGTCTTGACCAGCAGAGTGCGTTAGGACGCGCATACAAAACATTGCCGGGAGGTGTTTGTTGATGCTGAGTTAGCGTCTTCGGATGATTCAAGGAGTCTGGCGAAGTCGCCTGATTTCGCCAGAGGGCTTGTGAACGCTGTGCTTATATGACAATTGAGAGAGAGAGAAGTCAAGAGGGACGGTGCGTGCCCGCAGTTTGCTTGACCTGTTGAATGAATCTGGAGCCGACATTCGCCAAGGTGTTGGCCCGCTGCTGCTCAAGCGTGAACGCGAACTGCAACGAGCGCTCAACGCTAAGGCTGAGAGCCAAACGCGGCTGCGTAGCGACACGCCTTCAAAAGAGCAAGCAGAAGCCATCGCAAAGGAAATTGATGCGCTCGGGGAAGAGCGGAGCTACCTGGGGGCGGTCACTCCGACTACTCTCAACAGCTTCGAATTGCCCAGACGGTCGGACATTACAACAGCCGCCAAGCGCGTCTATGAACTATTGAAGGCGCGCAATCGCCAGATAAGGGACGAAACCTCGGAGGCAAGGCGAGCGCGCATGGAACAGTCAAATGCGGAATACTCGAAAGCGGCGCGAGCATTCAGCGAAATAATCTTAAAGCCTGTGAGCGCGCACATGGGGAGCAAACGTCTGGTCATTGTTAATGATGGCGCCTTGCAGTACATACCTTTCGCAGCGTTGCCGACACCTGCAACCACATCCAACATGCGCGTGGCAGAGAACCCCCGTTGCTCGTCCATCATGAAAGAGTGAATTTGCCATCGGCCTCGACACTCGCGGTGCTGCGCCGCGAGTTGTCTGGGCGTACACCGGCGGCAAAAACAGTTGCCGTGCTGGCCGATCCGGTATTTGACAAAGATGACGTGCGCGTTAGAGCGATCAACGCCGTATAGAAACCGACCAATAAATCAGATCCCTCAAACGAGTCTGTTCTTAAGCGCGGCGTCCAAAGGGCGATGGAATGTCTGGATAGCAACTTTCGATTGCCCCCAGTACGTCTCACTTCGACGGAATGGGAGGTAGGAGAAATCGGCAAACTTGTTCCGGCCAAAGAGATGATGCAAGCGCTTGCTTTCGCCGCGAATCTCCAGACGGCAACTAGTCCTGAACTGAGTCAGTACCGCATAGTGCATTTCGCCACACATCTTGTATAAACTCCAAGCATCCGGAGTTGTCAGGAATTGTACTTTCGTTGGTGAACGAGAGAGGCGAGGCACAGGATGGGTTCCTGCGTATGCACGAGATATTCAACTTACAGCTTCCGGCGAGCTTGTGGTGTTGAGCGCGTGCCAGACGGGACTCGGCAAAGAGGTCAAAGGCGAAGGGATGATCGGCATGACGCGGGCATTCATGTACGCAGGAGCGCCGCGAGTGGTTGTCAGTTTATGGTCTGTCAAAGATAGACCCACTTCGGAGCTAATGGCGCGGTTCTACAAGAGGATGCTAGGAAGAAAAAAGAACTCGCCAGCGGCTGCCTTGCGCGCTGCGCAGATTGACATGTGGAAAGAGACCGCGTGGAAAGCGCCATACTTCTGGGCTGGCTTCATCTTACAAGGCGAATGGAAGCAAATGGGGGTGAACTGACCGGAGAGGAAATAAAGCTCTCCGCCGCTCTATTCGCAATACCCTTTTGTAAGCTTTGGGAAGTGGTAACCCATTGCCGCCAGCATCCTCGTCAATCCGCATTTAGAGCTACGACTGATTGCGCAGAGACATACTCGCGATTGGATCCTGAAGTCTACTGATCTGACGAATCGCTATCAGGCTCACTCTCCCAGCAAAAAGAATTTCGTTCTGCGCTCGCTTGGCTCGATGAAGATGGGCCTGCAAGCTGCTACGAGTGAGGCCTAATCGCGCTGCCGCGCTTTGTAGACTACCACCTGTCGCACGACGCGCCGCTTGAATGCTGCAACGCTTCGCGCGCGCGGTCCATTGCTTGAAAGTTTCTCCACGACGCAGCACGCAGAGTTCGAGCGGCAAGATTATGTCGCCTTCGTCTGCAATGGACCGCAAGAGAGAATGCTCCACGGCATCATCCATTTTGGAAGGCCTGCCCGCTGAGATTAGTACATTGCCAGGATTAGAGGAACCTGCCTGTCGCTTATCACTTGTACCCGTGACGGAATTGCTTCCTCGGGAGTTTAATCTAGCCAGAACGAACCGGACCAACTCGATTGAGATCGGTTCGTTCTCGCCGACATAGCTGGTTAGCTCATAAATCAAATTCCGCAAGGCCCGAATGTTTCCCGGATAGTCGAACGCACACAACAATGCTACGGCCTCTTCCTCAATACGATAGGTCTCGCACTGTTTAGCTTGCCTAGCGACTGCGCCGGCAGCTGATTCCCAGAATCTCCGCTGCCTGAAACCAGCTGATCCGCTTCGCCATCGCCCGTAACATTACGTCCTGTAGTTTCATCGCCCGCTCCACTGCGGTCGGCGTCATTTGCTTCATAACAGCATCCTGTCATGCTGCGCTTACGCTCCCGCTCAGATCGGACACTACATCTGTTAACTCGATCGGACATAACATGTGTGACGACAAACGTTTTCAAAATCCTTGACTTAAGGTCGCCAACCGCTTATAAGCCAAGACTGTCTCTCATTCACCGTCTTAGTTCAGGAAACTCATCAAGCTCCAGCCTCAACCGATAAATGAGATCCTCATGAAGTCCAGCTTCTCACGCGAAGTCCAAAACAATAAGAGATTGTGGGTAGTGTTGGTTATTTTCGGCGCCATGTTGCTGATGATGAGAGTAATGTCAGCCAGCAGTAGCGCTCAGTCTAACGGCCAACGTGTCCTCGAGGATCAGATCCCGAAACACATCCCCATAAAGGTCAAGATCAAGAAAGAGAAGGAGGCAGGGTTCAAGAAGATCGACAATGAGAGATGGCTTCGCGATTTCGAGCTTGAACTAACTAATACCGGAGATAAGCCGATCTATTATCTGATGTTTAACCTCTGGCCTACCGGCATCAAGGCTGCTGACGGTCAAAACCTAGTTTTTACTCTGACCTATGGCCGGGTTGAGTTGGGTGACATCAAAACCCTACCCTCGGCAGACGATGCTCC
>JANNON010000746.1:0-5400 GCA_031399105.1 Blastocatellia bacterium
GCGGTCATCCGCTGGATATGTTTGCCGGCATCGCGTGGGACACCTATTGCCCGATCCGCGACCTCGCCCGCTACGCCGGCCAGCGCGTCACGACCTGCGGCCTCATCATCGCCGACCGCTCGCATCATCAAGTCACCGGCGACCAGATGAAGTTCATCACGATCTGCGACTACACCGGCATCATCGAGTGCGAGTTGTTCGCCGCGACCTGCCGACGCTTCGGGATTGCTACGGTCCAGTTTACCGCCGTCGAGGTGGAGGCCACCGTCACGCCCTTCGACAACGGCCTCGGTTGCACACTCGAAGTACATCGAGTCGGTAAACCTCGCGGCTGGAGCGGTTCCAGTCGGTGACACCTGTGAATCGCGACATTTCATCTCGATGAACCAGAGCCGACGGGGCGGATTTGTCATCGTCATCCGCATCAGAATCGCACATCGTTTTCCGATGATGTTCGCCCGAGGTTTATTATTCGCCGCCGTGATCGGCTGGTATGGCTGCGCCATGCTCTGCTACGTCACGCCCAAGGAACACCTCGGATTGCCCTACAAACAGGACGTAAAGGACGGCGTCATCACCTACAAAATCGCCGTCTACGCCCCCGACGTCGCCAAAGGGCACCCCGGCGCCCAATACCGCGACAACGCCCTGAGCAAAGCTCTCTTCGAGTTTCGATGGGAAGATCAGTTCAACCTTGGCCTCGACCCTGAGCGCGCCCGCGAGTTCCACGACGAAACCCTTTGTCCAAAATCACTTGGTGCCTACGGCAGAACATACCCCATCAACGAACCAACCTGACTATCCTCGATGAACACGAAACCCGCCAAGGAGCCAATATCCATCGCAGCACTGAAGGTCCGTCAATGGATGCCAGCTTGGGATAAAGTTCGTTTTGATCCGAACCAAGGACAGGGAAAACCTCAGGCAAAGCATTTTTTCCTCTTCTCAATCCGAGCTAGTCACCTGAAGGCCCTGACTGGTGTGTATCGCCGGTCAACAAAAGGAGGGAAAGCACGTTCGATTGATCCGAATGTCCAACGAGGCCACGAAGAGACTCGATCTGAAATTATTCGGGAGTTTGTTAACTTTGGATTTCCGTGGTGCGAGATGAACGATTCGCAGCGCAACAAACCCGATGCGGACGATCTCAGGAAACCAGGCTGGCTTCCTGGCGCAATATTGGTGAACATCCTCCAGCCGAAAGATAAGAGGAACGGTATCCAGATTCCCGATGAAGATCTTATCCAAATTAGAGAAAAGCCTGGCAGCACAACGCTCGAACTGCCAAAAAACTTCGTCGGAGCTAAATGGGAGCCGGCCAAGGTCTATCCCTTAGAGGTTATTGACGGCCAACATCGACTTTGGGCGTTCGAGGATTTCGGCGATGATGAAGAGTTTGAGCTTCCTGTTGTCGCCTTCAATGGCTTGGACCGTGGTTGGCAGGCATATCTGTTCTGGTCGGTGAACATTACGCCAAAAAAAATCAACCGTTCATTGGCCTTTGACCTCTATCCACTCCTTCGCCAGCAGTCATGGCTGGAAAAATTTACAGGCCATAAAACTTACCGAGAAACAAGATGCCAAGAATTGGTCGAGGCTCTTTGGTCACATCCGGAAAGTCCGTGGCACCAAAGAATTAACATGCTGGGTGAAACCAAGGAGAACCGCGACTACAAAGGCCCGTCAGCAACACAGGCTGCTTGGATCCGCTCCCTAATTCACACCATGGTCAAACAATGGGAAGGTGTTGGCACCAAAATCGGTGGAATTTTTGGCGCTCCCGCTTCAGCGCATGAGCCCATACTGCCATGGAGCAGAGCGATGCAAGCCGCTTTCTTAATTAGCGCCGGCAATTCATTTAAACGCCAAGTTAAGAAATCAAAGGCTCAATGGGCGACAAATATCCGCAGCATTGGCGATCCAGAGCTTTTCGAGCATGACGATCCCGCATTCTATGGGCAGTATTCGCTCATTAGCACAGACCAGGGGATTCGTGGGTTTCTATTTGTGATAAATGATTTGTGCTTCGCACACAGCCAAACTCTAAAACTAGCTGAGTGGCAATGCGATGAGCGTCTTCCAAAAAAGTCGGCCGCAACCGAAGAGGCTCCGGTTACGGCAGCCCTCCAGTCCTTTGCCAAAACTCCCGCGGCATCTTTTTTAGAGGAGCTGGCACTGGGACTTGTCAGCTACGACTGGCGGACATCATCCACGCCCGGCCTGCCAGAAGCAACGCGGATTGGCCAAGGTGTGTTCCGGGGAAGCAGCGGTTACAAAGAAATGCGTCGGCAACTTTTAGCCCATCTTGAAGCGCAAGGTGGTCAGGTTGGAACTGCAGCAAAGGCGGTTAGAAACGCATTGGGATACAAGTGAGCGGCTTCAAAATCAGGCCAGCGGCAAAGCCGATTCTGAGAAAAGCCTCCCGCACAGCTATACAAAATTATTTTGTCGGAGTGGAGCAACCGCAGCGCTCCACGTCATGGCTCCTTCAAAGCAATCGTTATCGGGTTACCTGCACTAAAACATTCGAGGCGGACGTAAAAGCAGCGAAAACCCCTGCTCCGGCTCGCAATCTTTCGCTGCACAAACACAGGCAACTTAGGGCATATGTGGGAGCATCTGGCCCGGCACATGTGATCGATGCATGGTCTTTTTTGGGTCGTGCTGTCGACGCAACATTGCGCGGAGACACCTATTCTGCCGTTCACTTCTCCTATTACGCCGAGCTTAGAGCGGCAATGGCGCTTTTAGGGAGCGAAGGAATTGGAGTATTCAGCGGCATTCACGCGATCGTCGACGAAGCGATGACGGCATACTTTCCTAGGACCGGCCATGCGGGAACGCATTCGCTCGTGTGGCCGCTATTGCGTTATTGGTCCACCCTGAGTCGCTCCGCCGACCTTTTTGATTTGGTCGTGCAGCCCGACCAGTGGCCACTCTCCACTTGGCTTTCGGAATTGAACTGCCCGGTGAGGGTCAGAGCAATTGGGCAGGGCTGGCTTTCATCATGGGGAATTGATCTGGCGGCAACGACTGATGATCATGACGCGAGAAATTTTGCGAGCTATAGGCCCTCAGAATTTCGGAGACCCGCACCACACGGAACCGCAAACATTGTAGCATTTTTGGTCGATCTTTGGAGCTTGTTCGAGCCAGGGGCGGATCGCCGCTTTCATTCGACGGAAAGGCACTTACTTAAACTGGCGTGGTCTGCCGGAGGCTCTCCTCTCCCTGCCCAGGCGGATATGGAGCATCTTGGATTCACGCCAAACGAGGCGGCGCAATGGCTTCAGTTTCTTGCGCACGGCAGGACGCCTATTCCAATAGAGCTAGCCGGTGCATCGGTGCCGATTGACCACCCCACGTGTCATTTGAGGATGATCTCCCGCGCCGCACTTTTGCTGTTCCTCGCTTCAGGTTCCGTAAGAAATTTACTACAGGCGTCTAATTATACTTTGGCCGATCTTCAGTTCTGGTGGAGGAACCACGGAATTGAGCGCGGTTTATGGAGCGGAAATGATACACCTGATGATCCCTTGGATACTTGGGCTGACGTCAATGAATCTTTGGAAGAAGTCAATGGTTGGGTGAACGCAAACGAAGGCGCCTCTATCTTCGATCTACGGTCATTCCAGAATGCGCAAATCGATATGCTTGGTGCTTTCGAGCGGGCAGGTATTTGGAGTCTCTTACCATGAAGTATATGGGTTCAAAACGAGCGATGCTTGGAAATGGTCTTGGTGAATTGCTCTCCGAGCAGGTCCCCCAAGCCAACCGCTTCATTGACCTATTCGCGGGCTCGGGTGCGGTCGCAGCGCATGTAGCATCCAAGTATCAAATTCCAGTCTTGGCTTTTGATCTTCAGCGCTACGCGGCGATCCTTGCTGGTGCCGTCATCAATCGACAAGCAGCAGTTCAGTGGGAGCCCTCTTTCCGGAATTGGATTCAACGGGCGAAAGAATTGGTTGTGCAGCAAACTCCACCTAAAACCGAACAACTCACGATTGCCTCGGTGGCTGAATGCCGTTCTTGGTGCGCTGGGCAAGTTGATTTACCGATCACGAAAGCTTACGGCGGGCATTACTTCAGCCCAAGTCAGGCACTCTGGTTCGACGCGCTTCGTGCGAGTTTGCCCGCACGGCAACCTTTGAGGACAGTCGCTCTTGCGGCGTTGATTCAGGCAGGAAGTAAATGCGCGGCAGCACCCGGGCATACTGCTCAGCCATTCCAACCCACTGAAACCGCAAAGCGCTTTCTTGCCGAGGCGTGGATGAAGGACGTTGTCGATAAGACACGTCAGGCGTTTGAATCGCTCGCCGAGCAATTTGCTTTAGAAGCCGGTCAAGCTTTTGTAGGCGACGCGAATACAGCAGCCGAGGAATTGGAAGTTGGTGATTTGGCATTCATCGATCCGCCGTATTCAGGGGTTCACTACAGCCGTTTTTATCACGTCCTCGAAACCATCGCTCGCGGCTCATGTGGCGACGTGACTGGCGTCGGGCGCTACCCGGATCGCGCTAAACGCCCTAGATCTAAATATAGTGTTACTTCGGAGTCAGGTGACGCCTTGGAAGATTTGCTCGAAACGATTGCGACGCGGGGTGCTTGCGCGATTCTTACGTTTCCGGACCATGATTGCTCCAATGGGCTATCTGGAGAATCAGTCCGAGAGATCGCTCATAGACACTTTCAAGTGCACGAAACTCAAGTCGCCAGCAGGTTCAGCACTCTTGGTGGCACAGGCTACGAAGAAACTACTGAGCTAGGGCGCGATGCTCGACAACACGCGAGCGAATTGATGCTGGTGCTAGAACCGCTTTGAGTGGCGGTGGCTAGGAATCGGCGCCGAACAGGCGTTGGGCCAGGATGACTCCGAGCGCCATGGCCGGGACGAAGACGAGCGCTTCGAGGCGCAGGGCGGCAAGGTTGGCGAGCGCTGGGCCGGGACAAAATCCGGCCACGCCCCAGCCAATCCCAAAAATTGCCGAACCGACGAGAAGCCGCACATTGATTGGATCGGCCGCCGGCGCCGGCAGCGTTGAATCGCGACGCCGGAGCAGGAAGGTGCCGAGGGCGAAAACCGCGACCGCGCCTGCCATCACGAAAAGAAGCGTCGGATCCCAGCGGCCGACGACCTCGAGGAAACCGAGGACACGCGCAGGATTGGTCATGCCCGAGAGTGCGAGCCCGACGCCGAAGATTGCTCCCGACAGGACGATGGAGGCGGAGCGGATCATATCAGGTGGCAATGGCAAACCACCGGAAGAGCGAGGCGGTGAGGATGCCGAATCCGACAAAGGTAATCGTGGCGACGATTGAGTCGCTCTGCGCGCGTCCGACTCCACAGACACCGTGCCCGCTGGTGCAGCCGCCGCCGACGCGCGTGCCCAAGCCGACCAG
>JANNON010000908.1:0-2729 GCA_031399105.1 Blastocatellia bacterium
TCATTTGCCATTTTTCATTTGGCATTTAGGAGTTGTTTCCAGTCTATGCGGCGTTAGAACCTCCGAAGACTCGGTTGCCAAGGAAAGACCATTCGTCAAACGTAAGGGAAAATAGCTGACGCATAACCTTCCGAAGAAGGAACTACAACCGGGTGAATAGGGAAATGAACAATGAATAATGGCAAATGAGATATGGAAAATAGTACTTCAGTTCTTAGCTAAGAATCGATCCCAATGAAGAACCGCGCCTCATCACACTTATTCATCCTCTTCATCGTACTCGGACTCGAGATCGCGGGTTACTACGCGGTCCACCGAGCGGGCTTGCTACGCGGATACGAGACCTCAATCATCGGCGCAGTGCGCGATCTGCTGATGTTCATTCCGCTGATCATCACGCTGCTGTGGCTCTCCAGGGGAATGAAATATGCCGGCAACTGGGTGTTGTTCACTGCGGCGATATTGCTCTTTGCCATGGGTATGCTGATTCAGTACCGGCTTTACAGCGACCCGGAATACAACGCGCGCAACAAAGCCGCCGCACGCGAGAAGAAGATGGAAGCGTTACGCACGCGCTACATCATGGAAAACTACGATCCGGTGAAGAAACAGTTGATGGGCCTTCCGCCGACGCCGGCCCAACCCGTCGATATCAATTCCCTGCCGAAGCTCCCGTCAAACTATTCGTTGGGCGACGCACTGACCAGCAGCTATACGTGGATTCCAATCTTCTCCTTCTTTACTTTCGGATTGGCCTACTGGCTGTGCATTCGCGACGGCTTTTTGCTTTGGATACAGCGCAACAGTTTCCTGATCGTTCTCCTGACGTTGTTGCCTTTGGCGGCTGCGGTGATCACGTCAAGCGCAGGTAAGGCTTTGGGAAACATGACGCCCTGGGAACCGTCGAAGATCCCTTTTCTGTTGGGTTTCGCCGGCATCCTGACGGCTCGTTATAAAGATCTCGCGGAAACTTATTGGGGCATTCCACGCGCGCGAGACATCATTCCACTCCTTGTGATGGCAATGTTGCCCTTCGTTCCGTTCTTCGCCCTTAAGGACTTTGGGCAGATGCTGATCTTTAGCGGCGCCTATACGACGCTGTATCTGGTCGCCGTTCGTCGTTGGCCGCAACTGCTCTTGTTCGTCGGCTCGGTACTCGTCGTGATTGGCATTCTGGTAGTCGGTGCATTACCGCGTGATGTTCAAGAGAAGGTGCCGTTGCTGCCGACGATCGCTCGGCCCATACAAGCAGCACTGCCGGATCGAATTCAACAAAGGTTTCACCTGTGGCTCGACGGGTTTGATCCGCCGTCACCGGAAGTTTCCTGGTGGAAGAAAGATTACGACGAGGCGCTCAATCGCGATCCGCAGATGAAGGAGTTGGCGCAGCAGAGCCCGGCGGCGCAACGAATAGTGAACATCGATATCTGGTTCGACAAACTCGCCTTTCAACCCGCGCAGGCAATCTTCGGAATCGCTTCCGGAAAGGACAGCGGACGCGGCCTGGGGCTGGGATATCCGGAGGTGATTCCGATCGCCGACTCAGACTACGTCTATGCTGCGATTGGTGAAGAGAAAGGCGTCGCCGGCGGTTTGCTAATCGTGTTCGCAGTGATTGTACTGGTGGTTGCTGGTGTTCGCACTTCGCTCGATTCGCGTGATATGTTTACGAAGCTTTGTGCTGCTGGTCTGACTGCCTTCATGGGCTTTCAGGCGCTGGTGAATATCGGTGGCATCGTGCGCGCTTTACCGATGACCGGAATCACTTTACCGTTTGTTAGCCACGGTGGTTTTAGCTTGATTACAAGTTTTGCAATGCTCGGAATGCTGATGGCGTTTTCGCACCGTAACGCACGAGACAAAGTGATTACAAAGACGACTCTCAAACCGCGCTCATCGCTCAAATTGGAGGCCGTGCAATGACCCTGGCGGAGCAAAATGGCCAAGCCGATTTCACGGTCCACTCTTCAGCCGTCTCTGACCGCGGCTTAAACGAGCGACGACCGCTGAACGAAGACTCCTTTCTTGCTGACAATCAACGTGGCGTCTTTGCTGTCGCGGATGGTGTCGGGGGCGCCGAGGCAGGTGAGGTAGCTTCTCAAACCGCGGTCGAAGTTCTTGATGAAGCGTTTCGCCATCAGGTCGCGGGAGCCGATATCGAAGATTTGATGGAACTCGCCATTCAACGGGCGAATGCTTCGATCCATCAGATGGCACAGGACCACGCGAAGTTTTCGATGATGGCGACCACGATCGTTGCCCTGCATCTGAATGGCAACACTGCGACTTTTGGCCACGTCGGCGATTCCCGACTCTACCGGCTAACTCCCGGCGGCGAACTGTTGCGCGAGACCGAAGACCACTCGGTCGTGGAAGAGGAGGTGCGCGCGGGCAGGATGACTCCGGAACAAGCCGCGAACCACCCGAGCAAGAATGTCATCAGCCGGGCGCTGGGTGCTGACAACGATGTCGAAGTCGACATGAAGACTATTGAAATCGAGCCCGGCACGCAGTTTCTTTTGTGCACCGACGGCATTACTCGTCATGTTCCAGACTATGAGTTGAGACAGCTACTTATCGTCAGCCAGGATTTGGCGGCCGTGTGCGACGAGCTTAAACGACGCTGTTACGAACGGGGCGCCGAAGACAATCTAACTGCTGTATTGGTTCGGATTGGAGATCCTATATCAGCTGATCTGCGCGCCGAGGAGCTGGAGCGCACCATCTCT
>JANNON010000795.1:0-4614 GCA_031399105.1 Blastocatellia bacterium
CAGTACCGTCACGCGGTAGCATCGGGTCACCCAAGAGGTCAATGCGAGCAGGGCTATGCGTGTCTGACCCGACGCTACCGCGTGACGGTACTGACTGAGACCCACTGACTCGAGTGCGGATCAGGTTCGCACCTCCTGCCAGGTTTACGAGTGCACTGCCTTGGCTTCCTTCACGCTGTCGCGGCTCGGTCTGATTCTCGGTTCCTTTGCTTCGGCCAATCCGTGTATCACTCGCCCAATGAACTTAATACTCTGGAGAAAATCATCGAGCCGGATATTTTCATCCGGTCCGTGGGGATTGGATCCAGCGTAACTAATTCCAAAAGACGCCACTGGTGCTGCCGGAGAAGACACACCACATACAGCGCCAACCGGGCCGCTCGACGGATCCATCGGATAGACGAGCGGAGCGTTACCGTAGACTTCCGCCGCTGAACTGATCACCGCCCGGGCAACGGTGGAACTCGCAGACGACTTGGCCAGTGGTGCGCTTCCCAGCTCAATAATTTCGATATCGTTAAAGCCGCGTCGATCGAGATGCTCGCGCAGTAGACGCACCACAATTTCCGGCGTCAGATCGGGTACCAGCCGAAAATCGAGACGCGCCATCGCAGTACTTGGCAAAACAGTCTTCGCTCCCGCTTCTGTATGCCCGGTTTGAATGCCACAGATCGTACAGGTCGCACCGAAGATGTGTTCCTTGACGAGCGCTGAGCCCTTTAGCGATCGCAGCCACCCCCCAATTTTGAATTCACGTTTTAACGCCGCCTCGTCGAGCTCGATCGATTTCAGTGCCGCCATGTCTTCGTCGCTGATCGGCGCAATAAACGATGCGAAGCCATCAATCGTGATCACACCCTTCGGAGAGGTAACTGTTGCGAGCGCCTGCACCAATCGCCACGCCGGGTTCGGAACGATCGCTCCCCATTTCGAATGCAGATCCGAACGAGCACCATGTGCACGCAACTCGAGAAAAGTGATGCCCTTGAAACCAAGACTGATCACAGGTCGCTCTTTAGGATCACGATAGCCTTCATCCCAAATGCAACCTTGGGCCTGGATCAAATCGGCGTGCTCGTTTGTGAAACGATAGAGACTGGGACTACCCAATCCATCCTCACCTTCGACTACAAACTTGAGTGAGACGGGCAGCTTGCCGAATGTCTTCTGATAAGTCTCCACTGCTGCGAGCCGGGCCATCAGATCGCCTTTACTGTTTGCCGCTCCACGGGCGTAGAGTTTTCCATCCACGATAGTCGCGGCAAATGGGCCAACGGACCAGTGCGTGAGTTGCCCGACCGGTTGAACATCGTAGTGGCCATAGACAACGAAGCTTTGATCGCCGCTGCCGCACTCGCCGTAAATAATTGGGTAACCCGCGCCCATCTTGAAGGCGCGCGTGCCGATGCCCACGCGCTGCATGGTTTGCTCGACAGCTTCCGCCATCGCCCGCATGCCCGTGCCTCGGGCGGCCACTGAAGGCATGCGACAAAGGCCCTGCAAGCGCTCGGAAAAACTGCGCGCATGGCGATCGACATAGCGATCAAAACGAGTAAATGACATTCGGCTTGGTTGCGGCTCCGCCGCCCTCGTTGCGGTACGCCTCTGGCTTACCGCAAGCACTTCCATTCAACTTGGCTATGCCTGTGAAATGTTCTCAGGGCGTAGCCCTTAACAAAATGCGCTGCTTCGGTAAGCCGGAGGCGTACCGCAAGGAACGCGGCAGAGCCGAGGTTTGGCAGACAATCAGACCGCATCAGAAGAGATTTCGCCTTTCTCATAAAGCAGGTAACACGGTCTCTCGGCATCGCGCTCGAAGCCGGCGCAAATCAGGCCTTCTGAAAATGCGTTCTGGAATTCCTTCCTCACTCTAAGCTGTTCGGTATGTGCGGCCGCGCGATCGTGCTTCACGAGTCCACTCCAGTCTGCAGGAATTCTGATCCGCACTGCTACTGATTTTAAAGACGTGTCCGCTGGCTCTGACGCTCCGGGCGCCAATCGCTGAACCCGCTCTGATCGAAGTTGCCAGCCCGCGAACAAACGATCACTGTCCAGACCGTCTTTCGCAGCAACACTCTCAGGATAGTCAGTGCCATAAAAATTTGGAGCGTAGTCACTTACGATCACGCCCAGCCGATTCAGATTGAAGTGCGCATTTCGCGCCTGCATCGGCTCCCACGTCCACTTGATGAAGGTGCGACCTTCTAAAAGCGCGCGTTCACGTTGCGACCACTTCAGACGCGCACCGACGCCCTTGTTTTGGTAGTCCCGATCCACCGCCATCATGTGGGAATAGCCAAACACTTCAGTGCCCCGCATAGCGGCGAGGTGATGCACGAAACCAACCAGGCGATCCGATGCGAAGGCGCCGAGCGTCCAACCGCCCGCCTGTCGCGAAACGATCAAGTGCCGGCGGGGCGAAATCTCGAGATCAGGTAAGCCAAACACATCGCGTTGCAGCCTCACACAGTCATCCAGCTCCGCCACCGTCACACATTCGCGAATCGCAATCTCATCCATAGTCGCCGCTATCCCTTCGTTGGCCGTGCTGAAACCTGAATTATAGTAACTAGGCCAACGGACTCTCGATGCTGTAAATTTACCGTTCCTTCCATTAGCTCGAGCAGGCGGCGTCCAATAATTATTCCCAAATCGTTGACGTCTGGTTCATGAGAACTGATCGCGTTGGGATCAAACACCTGATGGAGACTGCTTACTCGTTCGCCGTGATCCTCGATCGAAATTCGAAGCGTCGCAGCTTCGCTCAAATCAGCATATAGCTTTACCCTCTCTCCGGCCGGACTGCGACTCACCGCCCACGCCAAAAAGCTATACACAACCTGGCGCAACTTTCCCTGGTCGGAAACGATCGTAGTGATCTCAGGAGCGAGATCATACTCAACGGCCACTTCTCGCTTCTGCGCAAACCGTGCGACTCCGGCGCAGGATTGCCGTAACGTTTCTCGCAGTGAAAACTCCTGCATAAACACTTCCGTCTGGCCCGCTTCCAATCGCGAGAGATCGACCAGCTGATTCAGGCTCGTCTGGAGTTGCATTCCCGAGTCCTGAATCTTCTGGCAGAAACGTCGCTGCGTTTCCGACAGTTGTTCCTGGTCAAGCAGGATTTCGCTGAACCCAAGAATAGACGTCAACGGCGTGCGTAACTCATGAGACATGCGCGCCAGGAACATCGACCGATAATGCGAAACGCGTCGCAACTCTCGATTGGCTTCCTCGAGTTCTGCCGAGCGCTGTTTCAATTGCTCGATTAGATGCTCGACGCGGTGATTTTCAGAGTCACCGTCGCCGGTTGGTTGTTGGTTTACTTCAGCGGGACTGCTGCTTGATCTATCACCCATCGATTTCGGCGGCCGGCAGACGCTTTGAGCAGTTGCTCAATCCGCCGCAGATGAAACTAGATTTTGTCGGAGGCTTCAATATAGAACCGTGCGGAAGTGCTGTCAAAGTCCTTGCTTCTTCATACATTGAGCGTGCGCTATGATGCTTGTCAGTCTAGCCTCTCACTTTTTCCAGGAGAGCGTGCAACAACCTCGATTCAAAGCCGATGAACGGACAACTCAGCACCCACCCATTCGCCGAACTGCTGCGCGAAATTTTTAACAAAAGCCTTTCGGGCACGTTGCGATTAGATCAGGATCTAGCCAAGGCCGTCATCTATTTTGAAGAAGGCAATCCGATCTTTGCCGCTTCAAACGTGCGCAGTCTGCGGCTTAGTGAGTACTTGACGAAGCGTAGTCTCGCCTCCAAGTCTCAGTTATCAGCCGTGGCGAACAACCGGTCTGATGCTGCGCTCGCTGAAGCGCTTTCCCGGGAAGGCATTCTCGAACGCAAGGTCCTCGAGGGAGTTTTTGTGACGTTGGTTACCGACGTGTTGAAAGTGGTGATGCTTTGGTCGGCAGGAACCTGGGATTACGACGATCGGACGCAGTTGGCCGAATCTGTGCGGGTTGAGGTTCCCACTAGAGGACTCTTGCTCGAGGGCGCACGCAAGATGGCACTTGAACTCGTTGCCTCGCGCTTTCCAAATAAGAGCGAGATTATTTCACCCGTAGCTACTGCCGCCGAAGCTGGTCAACTGCTGCCCGAGGAAGGCTTCGTTCTTTCGCGTGTAGATGGGCCGCTGCCGCTGGATGAAGTGTTGATGTTGAGCGGCCTGCGGGAACTCGATGCGTTGCGCGTGATCTACGGCCTCGCGTTGGCCAACTATCTGCAGCGGGCGGATTGGCCCACACACCTCGGTGGAGTGGTTGCCGCTGCCACGCGCTCGGGACCCGAGAAAATAACTCCTCCACCACCTCCGGCGCCCACGAAGAAAACAGAGGAAGAGGAGCTCGCCGAGTTCTTTGAGAGGATTGACGGCGCCACGAACTATTACGAGATACTGAACATCCCTCAAACCGCCAGCCTCGACGATATCAAACGCGGCTACTACAAACTTGCGCGCAGTTATCATCCCGACCGTTTTCATTCAAAGTCAGTCCATGGTCGGATTGAGACGGCTTTTGCGCGAATCACGCAGGCCTACGAGACGCTGATAGATACGGCGCATAGGAATACTTACGATGCGAGGCTGGCTGCTCAAGAGCGGTCGAG
>JANNON010000801.1:0-13524 GCA_031399105.1 Blastocatellia bacterium
CACCGAACTTAAGCTCGCTCTGGATGATGATAATACCGGCGACCTGCGACTACTGGAATCACTCGAGTTTCTATCACTCGGGATTGAAGGCAAGCGCTCACTTTGGATTGCTCTGAATGAAAGTGCTGAAGATACTCCGGCGCTGCGAAATCTTGATTATGAGCGACTGATCAAGAGGGCGACTGATCAGCGCGCACGAGTAGATGAACAAAGAGTAGCGGCTGCGAGAAAAGCGTTGCAGCAGTAGGACAGACATTTCTGTTTGTTACCCCTCGTACATTCGAAAAGGACAGGAAAGCCTGTCCGACGGAGATCCCCCTATGTCTAAAATCAATTGGGCACGCCTGCTTTTGGGAGGCCTCATCGCGGCGATCATCTGTTTTGTAACGGATGGTTTGATGCACGAGATGATCTTAAAAGCGGATTGGACCGCTGTCTACGCTGCTCTCGATGCAACAGCACCTACGGAAAGCGCGGGCAGCATGGTGTATTTCGCCGTGTTTGAACTGGGTCGAGGAATGATCGCGCTGTTCATCTACGTGTTGATGCGACCTTTCTTTTCCCCGGGCCCTAAAACGGCAGTGTTGGCCGCAATCGTCGCCTGGCTCGCATTTTCAGTTTCAACCCCGGCGCAGTTCATCCCGCTTGGATTTATTTCTAACGCGCTGTGGATCAAGATGGTGGGAATTCATTTGGTCACTACGATAATCGCGACGCTCGCTGGCGCTGCTCTTTACAAGGACCCACGTTAATCCCGGCAACTTTGTAGGGGTGTCCCCTACCATCAGATTTAGTCGAGCAATATGGTCCAATAATTTGAAAGGCACTATCGATGGTTCGAAAACGGCACATCCTTTCTGTTTTCTTCCTGCTCTTAACTGCGGTTCCTGTTTTCTCTCAAAACGCGGCGGAAGAAATCGCCTGGAATCGTCCCATCAAGCCATTCCGCGTCGCCGGGAACGTCTACTACGTGGGCGTAATCGGCTTGAGTTCATTCCTGATTACCTCGCCGCAAGGTCACATTCTGCTCGACAGTGGCTTGCGGGCGACGGTGCCGCTCATCCGGCGCAACGTCAAAGCACTAGGATTCAAGATGTCCGACGTGAGAATTCTCATCAACAGTCACTCCCATTTCGATCATGCCGGCGGGCTGGCTGAATTGAAGCGACTGACGGGAGCGAAACTTATGATCAGCGAAGGTGACGCGGAACAGATCAGGAGGGGCGGTCGCGGCGATTTTGCCTGGGGCGATCGGTTCGCCTTTGAACCGGCTGTCGTTGATCGTGTGCTGCGCGATCATGACAAGGTTGAACTTGGCGGCGTCACGATGGTTGCCCGCATTACGCCGGGTCACACGCGAGGCAACACGACGTGGACGATGACCGTGCGCGAAGGCGGCGAGGATCTCAATGTAGTGGTCGCCGGCAGCATGTCGATCCCGGGCTACAAGTTACTTAACAATGAAAACTACCCGCGCATCGTCGAAGATTATGCTTATTCGTTTGAGTTGCTGAAGTCCTTGAAATGTGACGTCTTTCTCGCTCCGCATGGCAGTCTTTTCAGTTTAAGTGAGAAGCGCCGGAAAATCTCCGCGCGTCGCAAAAACCCGTTCATCGATCCGGAAGGGTATCGAGAGTTTTTGGCGACCACTGAGGCGGCCTACCTGAAGCAATTGAAGGAAGAGCAGCAGAAGGGGAACTAAAGCTCTTTGCCGCGGATTCATGCGGATAGGACGGATCTGAAAAACCACTTTAAGAGATAGGTTTCCCTGTTTCCGCCGACTCAGATCCCTCATATCCGCGTGAATCCGCGGCAAGATCTAACCGCGAGATTTCTCCAGTACTTGATACCGATTTCACCAACTTCTTACGCGTTTAAGGATAGGTGAGGCACATTCGCCAAACCTTTTCAGTCTTTCGCTGACTTGCGTCATTGCAAGCGGTGAGAGACATCAGGAGAATTTAGATGAAGTATCTGGTCCTTGCGCTAACCTTGCTACTGCCCGTCGTAACTTTGGGCCAGCATAGTCACTCCGCGAAAGTTACTGAGCCCGCTGCCGTCGTGACCACCGGGCTTGGTGACGTCGAACATCCTGTCTCCACAAAGAGTGTGGAGGCGCAAAAGTTCTTCAATCAGGGTCTCGCTTACATCTATGCGTTCAACCACGAAGAAGCCGTGCGTTCGTTCAAGCGCGCTGCAGAACTCGATCCGCAACTCGCGATGGCCTATTGGGGCGCCGCCCTCGCGCTCGGTTCGAACTACAACCTGCAAGCCGACGCGCCGCAATTGAAAGAAGCTTACGCCAACTTGCAACAAGCGCAGACGCGCGCCGCACAAGCCTCAGAACACGAACGCGCCTTCATCAATGCCTTGTCCAAGCGCTATTCAAATGATGCACAAGCCGATCGACAGAAGCTGGCGCTCGATTACAAGAACGCGATGCACGAATTGGTTCGCCAGTTCCCCGACGATCCCGATGCCGCCACGCTCTACGCGGAGAGCATGATGAACCTTCGGCCATGGAAGTTATGGACTCCAGATGGGAAACCTGCGGAAGGAACGGAAGAGATTCTGGCTGTGCTGGAAGGTGTGTTGCGACGCTATCCGAATCACACCGGCGCAAACCATTACTACATTCATGCGGTAGAAGCTTCGAACAATCCTGAGCGTGGTTTGCCGAGCGCGGCGCGGCTGGGCAAGTTAGCGCCAAAGGCCGGCCATCTCGTTCACATGCCATCGCACATCTACATTCGTACCGGCGATTATCACGAAGCCGCTCAATCAAACGCCGATGCGATCGTCGCGGATCGTGAGTACATCGCCAGGTCTGGCGCGTCGGGCGTGTACCCGATGATGTACTACAACCACAACATTCACTTCCTGGCGGCCGCCAATGCGATGAAGGGTCGTTACGCGGATTCGCTTAAGTCGGCGCGCGAGCTGGAGGCTAATGTGAAACCGCATCTGCAGGCGATGCCGATGCTGGAAATGTTCCACCCATATCCGACAGTAACGCTCGTGCGATTTGGCAAGTGGAATGAATTATTGACAGCGCCAAAGCCGGCGGCAGAGTTGAAGATCACGACCGCGTTCTGGCATTACGGCCGCGGATCTGCTTTAGCGGGAATGAATCAGGCCGCAAATGCCGAGAAAGAATTGTTGGCGATGCGCGTTGTGATGGCGGCGATTCCTGCCGACGCCGGCTTCGGCAATAATACTGCCGGCACGGTACTAAAAGTCGGCGAACTGATGCTCGCTGGAAAGATAGCTTTCGCCCGAGGAGAAAGGACATTAGCAATCGGACTTCTGCGGCAGGCTGCGCAAGCCGAAGACGCGGTGAGTTACAACGAGCCGGCAGATTGGGACATTCCTACTCGCGAAATGCTGGGTGGAATGTTGCTCATGACCGGTGACTATCTGGAGGCGGAGAAAGTATTCCGCGCTGAACTCGCCAAGCATCAGCGAAACGGACGCGCTCTGTTCGGTCTTTCCGAAAGTCTGCGTCAACAGAAGAAGAACAGCTCGGCTCAAATGGTTCAGCGTGAGTTTGAGAAGGCGTGGGAAACTGCAGACACCAAACTTCGAATTGAGGATCTTGCGGGGCTGCAGCCAAAGCCGGTAACGAGTCACCATGCGCCCGCCTGGCGCTTCTCAAATGTCACTCTAAAAACGGGCGTGCGGCTGAACTATGCCGAGCAAGGCGATTCGTCCGGACCGGTAGTCATCATGCTGCACGGTTACACTGATTCCTGGTTCTCATTCAGTCGCGTTTTATCAAGGCTCGACCAGCGATTCCACATCTATGTTCTTGATCAACGTGGGCATGGCGACTCGGATCGCCCAACCGGCAGCTACGACATTCCGACCTTTGCTGCTGACGTTCTCGCGTTTATGGATCAGAAGCAGATCGAGAAAGCCACGATTGTCGGTCATTCAATGGGAAGCTTTGTGGCGCAGCACGTCGCTGCTCGTGCGCCTGAACGTGTAACTAAACTCGTACTTGTGGCTTCGGCGACTACGATGGACAACGAAGTGGTGCGCGAGGTTCGCAAGGAAGTCATGGCGCTCCGGAATCCGGTTCCGCTGAGCGTCGTGCGTGAGTTTCAATTGAGCACGATGTTCCGAGCGGTGCCTGAAGAGTTTCTCGACCGCGTGATCGAGGAAAGCCGAAAGCTACCGGCGCAGATTTGGCAGGCGATCATGGAAGGCATGCTGGCCCACAGCGCCGAGGCGCAACTTGAAAAGATCAAGGCGCCGACCTTGATCCTTTGGGGCGATAGAGAAAAGATTTTTCCGCTGCGATCTGAACAGGAAACTCTCGCGCGTAGAATTCCCGATGCAACCCTTAAGGTCTATCAAGAGACCGGTCATGCTCCGCATTGGGAAGACCCTGATCGGTTTGCAGAAGACCTACAGTCATTCCTGGGACAAACAAAATGAAGACACTGTTTGCGCCGTCAAGTCGTTCCGAATTGACTTCCCGCCTCGCGTTGCTGCGGCCTGATTCGGCCGCACTGTGGGGCAAGTTTGATTGCCCGCGCATGCTGGCGCACATTGCGGACGGGCTTCGCTTGACTCTTGGCGAGATCAGTCCGAAACCGAAAAAGACGCTGTTGCGACATAGCCCTTTCAAACAGCTCGTCATTTACTGGATCCCGTTTCCGAAAGGCGCGCCGACTGCTCCTGAACTGGTTTCGCGCGCTCCGCGGTCATGCGAGAACGAGATTGCCGACGTCAATCAGTTGATGGAAACGATCGTAGCGAAACCTGCTGACGAGGCGTTTAGCGATCACCCCTTGTTTGGACGGCTGACCAGAAAAGAGTGGGGCGTATTGATCTATCGACACATCGATCATCATCTGCGGCAGTTCGGCGTTTGAACATTAGATTCCGTTGCCCTGGCGGAGCCCTTTGGAGTGAGCCGACTTGTCGGCGCTTTTCAATACGTTCGTGCTTGCTTCCCAGCAATTTTAAACCAACGCGCCGAAATGTCGGCGCACTCCAAAGGCTCCGCCTATCCAACATCGCATCGGGGTACTGACTCCATACACCCATTGAATACTCCGCTTCCTATTGTCGATGGCGTTGGTCCAAGCAGTTTGTGGCTGCCAGCGGGAGACTGGAAAACTGTACTTGATTTTCTTGTTCACCAGTTCCCTGCCGTCGACAAGGACACGTGGTCGCGGCGCATGACCAGGGGAGAAGTGGTTGACGAGTCAGGAATTCGCCTGACCCTCTCGACGACTTACCGCGCAGGCGCCTGCATCTTCTATTACCGCGAAGTTGGGCTCGAATCCCGCATCCCTTTTGACGAAGAGATTCTCTATGAAGATGAGCACATTCTCGTCGTCGATAAGCCTCATTTCCTGCCCGTGATTCCGGCCGGACAGTTTCTACGCGAGACGCTGCTGGTGCGACTGCGACAGCGTGGCCAGCCAGATTCGCTCGTGCCCATTCACCGTCTCGATCGCGAGACGGCAGGCGTGATGGTATTTTCGATTGATGCTGGAACCAGGGGCGAATACACATCGCTGTTCCAGCACCGCAAGGTCGAGAAAGTGTACGAGGCGTACGCGCGGACTGCAGCTGACCTTGTGCTGCCAACCGTGCGGCGCAGCCGGATTGTGACTGGTGAACCTTTCTTCCGTATGAAAGAGATCGACGGCGAGCCGAACACCGAAACGCGCATTGAGAAGATTCGAGACGTTGCGAATGACGTAACGCTATATCGTCTGATGCCATTGACGGGAAAGAAACATCAACTGCGAATTCACATGTCGGGGCTTGGGGTTCCGGTTGTAAATGATCGTCTTTATCCGACTCTGTCGGGTGCTGCGGACGGGTTCGATCGTCCACTGAAACTGCTGGCAAGGTCGATTGCGTTTAGGGACCCGGTCACCGGCGAGGAACGCTATTTTGAAAGTCAGCGAGAGTTGTAGTTGGAATGAGAGTCAATGAAAGGAAGGATCCGCGCCAAACAAGGTCGTAACCGCTTCGCGGTAAAAACCTACTGTCGCCAGATCTGGTTTTGCAAACGGCCTCTGATTGACTACGATGCACTCTAGTTAACCGCTCGAGATGCTTTCACTCCTCAACATTTCCAATATCGCGCTAATCGACGAACTCAAGGTTGAGTTCGATGGTGGCCTGAATCTGCTTACCGGTGAAACTGGCTCCGGCAAGTCGATCATTGTCGATGCGCTCGGAATCTTAATCGGAGGCAGATTCACCTCGGACTTGCTGAAAACGGGAAGCGATCGCGGCTTTATCGAAGGCCTGTTCTCTGTCACGAGAAATCCTCAGATCGAAGCTGTCCTCGCTAATGCCGGTCTGCTGTCCACCGACGGCGATGTTGCCAGAGTCAGCGATCAAAACAGAGAGCCGCTCGAACTAATTATTCGCCGGGAACTATCCGCCGCAGGTCGCAATAAGATCTTTATAAACAATCAGCTCGCGACCCAGTCGCTGCTCCGCGATCTGCGAGAGTTTCTGGTGGATATTCACGGCCAGGGTGATCAGCAGACTCTCTTCAACACGGACACTCATCTCGAATTGCTCGACGCGTTTGCAGGTAATACGGCGCTGCTCGTTGATGTTGCCCAATCGTTCTCCCGCTGGAACCAACTAATGAAGGAACTGAAGGAGTTGCAAAGGGATGAGGCGGAAAAGTTTCAACTGGTCGATATTTTGAAGTTTCAGATTCAGGAGCTCGAGCGGGTAGGCCTGGCACTCGGTGAAGATGCTGCACTCGAAGAAGACCGCAAACGTTTGCTCAATGTCGAGAAACTCACCGAACTGTCCGTACAAACCTATCGGCTGATCTATGAAGACGACAGTGCTGCGTTGGCAAGGGTCCGGCAGGCAGGAAAGAATCTCGCTGAGCTCGTTGAGTTTGAGCCGAAGTTTTCGGCTTACGTGGAAGGACTCGAGGGTGCGCGTGCGGTGCTCGAAGATCTCGCCTTTGAACTGCGTGATTACTCCGACAAGCTCGAGTTCTCGCCGTCTCGCCTGGCTGGCATCGACGATCGGCTGGCAGAAGTCTCACGCCTTAAGCGAAAGTATGGCGGCTCGATTGAAACTGCGCTTGAGCACCTCGCGCGTTCTGAAGATCGCCTGCGTCAGGTCGAACGTTCCGACGAGCGAGAGACTGAGTTACAGGCAGAAGCAAATGCAGCGCGCGACGATTACCTCGAACAAGCCGGCAAACTCCACGCGCTTCGGGTGCGCGCGGCTCGCAAATTCGAAAAAGCGGTCGAACGCGGGATCGCAGAAGTTGCTTTGGAGAGCGCGAAGTTCCAGGTTCAGGTTAATGCTGCTTCCGCCACTGAATCTGCAAACGCGGCCATGACGGCCCGTGGTCTCGATCAGATTGAGTTTTACTTTTCCGCAAACTTCGGCGAAGAGCTGCGTCCGTTAGCTCGCGTGGCGTCCGGCGGTGAAGCGTCGCGCTTGATGCTCGTGTTAAAGACGGTGGCAAATGCTTCAGAATTTCCGCGCACGATTGTATTCGACGAAATAGATACGGGAATCGGTGGACGCGTTAGCGAAGCAGTCGGCGTCAAACTGAAGAGGCTCTCTGAAACCAATCAGGTGCTGTGCGTAACGCATCAGGCGCAGATTGCGCGCTTTGCCGATTGTCATCTGGTAGTTGAGAAGGCAGTGAGCGATGGCCGAACGCGGGTGAGTATCGAAAAGCTTGATCGCCGTGGCCGCGTTGAAGAACTTGCACGAATGCTGACCGGAGCGGAGATTACTGAGAGCGCGCGGCGTCACGCGAAGGAACTGCTGAAGACGGTGACGAGTGACGGGTGACAGGTGACAAGTGATAAGTGATAAGTGATAAGTAAGAATCGGACCTGCACCTTTGGGCCTGGCGGCTCTGCCGCATTCCTTGTGGTAAGCCTCCGGCTTACCGAGAGGAGGGCCTGCGCCGCGCGCGGCTACGCCGCTAACGATCCTTGTTTTCAGCGTTGAACCGAGGCATAGCCTCTTCACGTTAGGGCTCGCCCGCGGTAAGCCAGAGGCTTACCGCAAGGAATGCGGCGAGCCGCGACGGCAGCGGCAAAGCCGCGAGGCCAGCGCCCGAGCCAAGCATCGAAACGCAGTATCGGATCTAAGTATCGAAGCAAAGCATCGAAGCACAGTATTCAAAGTAAGTCTCGAAGCACAGTACCGATGCAAAGTATCAAGCGAAGCACCAAAACGCATGAATTCACCAAAACAGATCAAGCCTAAATCATCCGAAGAATTATTCTCGCGTGCCGTCGAGTTGATGCCGGGCGGCGTTAATTCTCCGGTGCGAGCCTTTCGCGGCGTTGGCGGGACGCCTCGGTTCATTAGTAGCGCCCAGGGCGCAACGATGACCGACGTCGATGGCGTCACCTACATAGACTACGTCGGCTCATGGGGGCCAATGATCCTGGGCCATGCGGATCCTGAGATTGTCGCGGCCCTGGCAGATGCTTTGTCACGCGGCACGAGCTATGGCGCGCCAAACGAACTGGAAGTCGCACTGGCGGAAGAGATCATCTCTGCTGTGCCTTCTGTTGAAATGGTCCGAATGGTCAACAGCGGTACCGAAGCAACGATGTCCGCCATTCGACTGGCACGCGGCGCCACTGGCCGAAACAAACTGGTGAAGTTTGAAGGCTGTTATCACGGACACGGCGATAGCTTGCTCGTCAAAGCGGGTTCCGGCGTGGCGACGCTTGGTTTGCCTGACAGTCCCGGCGTTCCGCCGGCCCTGGCGCGGGATACTTTGACTGTGGCCTTCAACAACGCCGAAGCTCTTGACGATCTATTCAAGCAGCATTCAGACATCGCAGCCGTGATCATCGAACCGGTGGTTGGCAACATGGGTTGTGTGCCGCCGCGCGACGGCTACTTGCAAGCGGTACGTGAGGTCACAAGTCGCGCCGGCGCTTTGTTGATCTTCGATGAGGTCATGACTGGATTCCGCGTCGCTCGCGGCGGTGCGCAGGAACTTTATGACATCAAGCCGGACATCACCACGCTGGGCAAGATTATCGGTGGCGGTCTGCCGGTGGGCGCGTATGGCGGCAGCAAGGAACTCATGCGCAACATCGCACCCGCTGGGCCAATCTATCAGGCAGGAACTCTGTCGGGTAATCCATTAGCGATGACGGCTGGGTTGGTTACCTTAAGACGCTTGCGCGATGTGGCTGTCTATCAGCGGCTCGAAGCTGCGAGTTCACGATTGGTTGCTGGTTTGGGTGAGGCTGCGCGAACTGCGGGCATTCAGACCGTTACGAACCGAGTAGGATCGATGTGGACCAGCTTCTTCAATAGCGAACCGGTTAATGATTGGGATGCTGCAAACAAGAGCGACCGCGCGCTATACGGAAGGTTCTTTCACGCGATGCTGGCCGAGGGAGTTTACCTGGCGCCTTCGCAGTTCGAGGCTGCGTTTGTCAGCTTGGCGCACTCAGATGAAATTATTGACCGTACGATTGAAGCTGCGAAGCGCGCTTGCACAAAACTCGGTTAGATGCCGGGCGTCTGAGATCTCAAATTTCAAATCCGAGATCTCATAACGGCAACTCGATCACAAACCTTGAGCCACTGCCGGGAGCGCTTTCCACATTAATCCTGCCACCGTGCTGCTCGACTATCTGCTTGACAATGGCGAGGCCGAGACCGGTGCCACGCTTCTTCGTTGAGAAGAAAGGCTCAAAAATCCGGTCAGCAGTCACCTTATCCATGCCACTTCCTTCATCCGCAATCGTGATCTGCGCATACGAGTGCTGGGTGCTTCCGTTATCACTTCCCTCGGCGCCATTACCGCTTACGGTTGCAGTCAAAATGCGCAGCGGTGCTTTTTCCTTACTGGCGTCAATGGCATTGGCCATCACATTCACAAAGACCTGGCGCAATTGATCGGCATCCCAGTGACCGACTAAATGTCCACCGGCGAATTGTTTCTCGACCGGCGTGTGCTTCTCTTTCACCCGGTCGGCAACCAGATCAAGACTTCGTTCCAGCAAATCGTGCAGATCGACGTCCGCCCGTTCCAACGCCTTCTGTCGTGAAAACTGAGTCACGTCAACGACGAGCTTGTTGAGATGCTTGATGCCGCGCTCGACCAATTCGATCGTGCGCAACGCTTCTTCGTCGTTAACACTGTCGCGCAACATCGAAACGCCGAGCCGAATACTTCCCAGCGGATTTCGTATCTCATGCGCAACTTGTGTGGTTGCCCTGCCAACCGCGGCAAGTGATTCGCTGCGACGCAGAACCCGCTCCGCTTCAGCCGCTTCCGTGGCGTCGACGAGCGTGAGTATCTGCCCGACGTTCCCATCGAAAGCGAGCGGCGATGAATAAATATCGAAGGTGCGGTCGATGCCCTCCTCTTCAATTCTGCAAACCCAACGGCCGCGATAAGTGGCGGTTTCAACGCGCGTCGCGATTCCCACTTGCAACATCTTCATCGCATCTTCGCGACCGACCTGTTCGCGCACTGATGCGCCAATGCTGGCTGCGGGAAAGATCTTGAAGAAAGCGGCGTTAGCGCTGCGGATGCGATCATTCTCATCAATTGCCGCCACCGCGCTGACCATGCCCTGTAAAAGTTGAGTTGTAAACGCACGTTCGCGTCTTGCTTCAAACATACTCACGCGCATCTGCCTGAAGCGGCGCTGCACTTCCCAGATTGTGCCGCCCGCAACCAGGGCGCCGACCACCAACGCGAGAATGGTCCACAGCCGAATCGACCGCGCGGCGCGATCCGCCATCTCATCGCTGCGTATGTTGATTTTCTCCTGCTCTGGTCCACTCAGCGCCAATAACTCGTCCAGTTCCTGTCGGACCGTCTCAAACTTTGTAAACCCCTCCAGACTGAACCGGCGCAGGTCTTCGGTTATTTCGACGAATGATTGCAGGTCCGTTCGCAGGGTTTGCCACAGGGGTTCACTAGTTAATGGCGGCCGTTCCAGATCTCGCATCAGCCGCACGACCTCCTCGCGCGCGGTACCAAGCGGCAGTGAAAACGGTGGCTTCAGATCTCTTCTCGACTCTGCGTCATGACGTACCCGCGCCTCGTTGTTAAGTTTGGTGACCGCGAGGCGCAGCTCGCGCAAAAGACTCACTCTCGCCGAATGCTGGCGCTGCAGGTCCACCGCGGTGTCGCTGACTTCATCGAGGCGGGAAACACTGAGGTGGCCCAGCACAAAAATCACCACCAGCAGCAACGTGAAACCGATCAAAAGAGGGGTGACTGTGGGCGCGATCAAGCGTGCCCGCAAGCGGATGTCATCACGGGCGGGTTTGGGAGAGTCGGGTTGCGGTGCAGTGATACGACGGTAGACAACGTCCCCATGGTCCGCATCGTTTGCAGTGTTCGCCGCGCCCTGCTCACGGCGCCTCCTCGCAGACTCATCGCGCTCGACGGCGTCGAGTAGATTGCGGGAAGGCGCTGAAGTGTCGTTCGAACCCGCAGGCGCCGGGGGCCTATCTTGGTCGTGCTTTGCCATATTCGTTTTGGTCGGGTGAGTTCTGCTTCAGGGGCCAGTGGGGAAGACTATAGTGGATTTCAAACTGTTGGCCTAGAGAAGATTCGCAACTTAAGACTCACGCTGGCAGATCTTCAGTCTCTCTCGGCCTTCGCGCTCATCCACAAGTGTCCTTTCATTTGTCCACCCTTTCGGACAGACATGCTAGACGACTTTTCGATTCGGTTGCGCAGAGGAGCGGTTCTATCTAGTTACGACACTAACCTCCAACGAGATTGACACCCATTTTGCTCGAAGCGTAGATTAACCGCTGGTTCTCGCTTTAGGTTTTCAGTTCTTCCTTAAAAGGAAAACCTCATGCATAAAAAAACTCGTGGGGTCGTTACCTTACTCACAATCTTTGGCTTCGTGATGCTAGCAGTCGTTTTTCTACTCCGGCCTTCAACTAGCGCACAGTCTCCCGACAACTCGGCTCAATCAAACGAAAGAAGCGTTGAAGATACGATACCTTCACACGTACCTATCAAGGTTAAGCTCAAGAAAGAAAAGGAGAGTAAGGTTAAGTCGTTAACCAACGAGAATTGGGTTCGTGATGTTCAATTAGAAATTACCAACACATCAAATAAACCTATTTACTACCTAGCATTGTGGATTCAGATGCCAGACGTGCGTGCTGAGGATGGCACCCCCTACGGATTTAGTCTCAGGTATGGACGCGGTGCTTTCTTGAGCATTGGAACGCTGGCAACTAAGGACGATATTCCAATCAAGCCTGGTGAGACGATAACCTTAAAGGTAAGGGACTCGGTCGCTGAAGGGTGGGACATTAGGGTTGGTGCCGGAACGGTGTGGCAACCTCGAAAGATTGAATTCAAGTTAGTCCACCTCAGTTTTGGCGATGGTAGCGGCTTCGATGGCGCGGGAAGAGCTTTCCCATATCGGCGAAGATCAAGTACCTGTGGGGAGGGGGGCCACCCACTAGTCCAGTGTTAACCGTTTTTGCAACCCAAAACATACCGGCTTTCTGGCCGGTAAGTTTTTTTCTACCTGTTTTTTCAGATGAAGCGCTAACGCCAGAACCACCTGATGTGTGCTGTCCCGGCTCTCCCTGCACTTTTCGAAAGTCTGCCGCATACTCGTGTTTATGTGAGGGGTCTGAATACGCCGACACCCCATCAACACAATCCGCGGCATGCACGGACCCTGAGGGTATTTGCTCCATTGACACATCGTTAGTTGTGCCATGTGGAAACCACCCAATTGCTCAATGTGTTGAATGGTCAGTAGGTGCGTGTGGTCCAAGTTCAACCCCAACTCCAACCCCAACGCCCTCGCCTTCTCCAAGTCCTTGTCCCATGACTAATGACTGCCCAAACGGTGTGCCAGCAGATATGTGTCTCTATCCTGACAACCCACCAGGGGTAGAAGAGGGCTGTCCTCCGAACATGATGAGAGAAGGCGTATGCTGTGTGCCCATTCCTTGCCCGAGTGAGACACCATCCGAATGTCCTGAAAATCATCAACCCAGACGAGGCCCATGGCCAGCTTGCGAATGGAGTTGCGTCGAATTGACTCCGCCTCCAGCTTGTACTGCAGCCGAGATACAAGACTGTATCTTGATGGGACCAAATTGGCGTGTAGGAAACGGCATAACTGAATCGTGTTGTGTCTGGGCTGGTGATGACCCTCACTCGCCTATTCTCATTGATACTCTTGGGAATGGCTTTAACCTGACGGGTCTGACAGGAGGAGTTAATTTCGACCTCAATGCAAACGGTTCCGCCGAACGACTGTCATGGACATCAATAAACTCTGATGATGCCTGGCTTGCGTTGGACCGTAACGGTAACGGCACTATCGACAACGGGCAGGAGTTGTTTGGAAATTACTCGCCTCAACCAAGCCCACCATTGGGAGAAGAGCGCAACGGTTTCTTAGCCTTGGCTGAATATGATAAGCCCCAGAACGGTGGTAATAGTGATGGAAAGATAAAGGCGAACGATAGTATCTTTTCATTGCTTCGGCTATGGCGAGACACTAATCACAATGGGATCTC
>JANNON010000807.1:0-7142 GCA_031399105.1 Blastocatellia bacterium
CCGTAGCGTTGGGTCAATGGTGGGTAACCCACACTGTTGAGTGTTAATGAATCGTTGACCCCGACGCTACGGCGTTTCGGTACTGACTTCATGCAACGTGAACACTTGTCAATAAATACTCCGCTCCTCCCGAGCAAATGAGTTGTGTCTGCAATAGTGGCCGCACCAGCACAAAACCAAAACTGCCGCTTAGGGGAGCAGAGCGAAGTCGCGTAAATAAGTTAAGACCTGGTTCGTCGAAGTCCCGGTTGAGATAAACCCAATGTAGTTGTCGGGCCTCAGGAGCAGATTGAAAGGCTTATCCGTGCCGAAGACTTCCGCAAGTTGCGGGGAAAGTCGCATAGGATGCACTTCAACCAGATCGCGTTTCAGCAATTCGTTTTCTGTCTGCGACGATGGCGATTCGCTTTCCGAATCTGAGAATACCAGCCAATGAAATTTCGGCTGCTGAAGTTTGTCGTAAACACTCTTGCCGTCAACTACGAAGTATGGCAAACGATCTCCAGCTTTTACTTCGAAATCCTCATCTCCAATGTGACGACTGAGGGAGCTGTGTCGATAGTTGATCCCGATCTGTGACACCACTGGGAAGATCAGCTTCTTAATGGCGTCAAAACTAAACATGAATCCTGCCACGGATGGCAGCACATTCGTGCGCAGAAACTCGAGAAACCAGTCTGAGCCGGCCACAAACTGAAACATCCGATCAGTTGTCTGCAGCAGTCGTTTAGCGTTCTCGAGCCGTTCCTCGTTGTAGGTTGTCAACAACCTCTCATCCGCCTCGCCTTTCAAGACCAAAGCCAACTTCCAGGCGAGATTGTAGCCATCCTGAATTCCCGTATTCATTCCCTGGGCTCCGACTGGTGAATGAACGTGCGCCGCGTCACCGGCAAAGTAGCAGCGGCCAGCGCAAAAGTTCTCAATGTGGCGGGTATGAACCTTGTACGTGGAAAACCATTCCACGTCATGAATATCAAGCTCGAGCCGTGTGTTGTCCTTTACGTGTTGCTCAATCTCCTCGTACAAAACGTCGCCTTCATGCTTGGCGAATTCTTCTGGAAACACTCCGACGATCCGGTAGCGCTTTTCGCCCTTCAGCGGAAAGAAGAGCACGAAGGAATCTTTCGCTAGACAAGCGTGCAGAGCATCATGGCTGAAACCCCAATCCACCTGCGTGTCCGCGACGTAGAACATGCGCTCGAAGGTGCTTCCCTCAAACTTCAGGCCGAGTGCGTGTCTTGTAGGACTTCTAGCGCCGTCGCAACCAACCAGATATTTTGCGTTGATTGTTTGAGATTCGCCGCTGGCAGTCTTGACCCGCGCGCTGACTCCGGACTCGTTTTGAGAGAACGGTTCGAGCTCAGTTTGCCAGCGTACTTCCTTCTCCACGCTTTGTAAGTACTCGTAAAGGAGTCTCTCGTTTTTGCTTTGCTCGAGCATGAGGATAAAGGGATAGGCGCTCATGCCTTCACCGATCGTCGACAGATCCGCTTCGCCGCGTACTTCGCCGCCTGCGAGTAGCCGAACTCTTCCCGCAACCGAACCTTCTGCAATAGCTTTCTGAGCAAGACCGATCTGCTCGTAGATCTCCAACGTACGGGCATGGACACCGATGGCTTTTGAGTAGGAAGTTACAGACTCGTTCTTCTCGACGATTACAAAATCAATTCCGTGCCTGGCAAGCTGACAGGCGAGCGAAAGCCCGGTCGGGCCCGCGCCTACGATAAGCACATCTATTTCGACGTTTGGTTGCATAAGAAAGACTCCGCAGGCGATAGGCGACCGCGCCCTTGCTGGTAGAGTCTCATGAGTCGTCAGGAGACGACCAACAAAAAAGAAGAATTTAGCCGCGGATTAACGCGGATAGGACAGATATGAAAAAGACGCAACGCTGGCCTCAAGATGCTCAGGGACATGCGAGCAAGAGAGAGAGACAGAGTTTTTCAGATCCATTCTATCTGCGTGCATCCGCGGCCAGGTAGTGATGCAGTTTGGTCTCTAAATGAAGGCTACGTGAGCAAGATGAGGTCAGTACCACCGCGCGGTAGCGGGTGTGGGTGACCAAACGCGTTCTTCGGGATTTTATGATCGAGTCAACACAACACCCCACCCGCTACCGCGCGGTGGTACTGACCTCATGACACCCGATCGAATCGCGAACAAGCAACTGCATCACTACTCCGCTGCTTACGTTGCTGACGTGGCGAATCATCAATTCCCGCGACCGTGGTTAGAATCCCTGCGTGCAAATAGCCATTCTGCTAAGTGAGATCTTTTCGGTAGGCAAGCTCGATATCGATCGCTCCGGGTTCAACGCGCCGAAGGCTGGCGTCGATCATGCGCATGACCGGCTGTCGCGCAAAGCTCGCGCGCACGCGCTGCTCGAAGTCAGCGTCCAGTGGTTGAAACGAATCCATATGACAGTTAACAACGGGTCATCGCGTCCGCCGCTTCATATAAGCCCAGTACTGACAATTCCCGGTGGAGCCTGGACATGCTGCGATCACGTTCACCAGTTCCCATCCTTCCGCACCGTAGCGGTTGAGTGTCGGAACGCTCGGCGCCGTGGCCGATAGCAGGATTTCGTGGTGCTCCCAAGCGGGAACCGGTACACCAGTCTTCTGCAACTGGGCGCGCGCGGTCCAGGCAACCAAACACATCAAACCCATTAGTGCCAGTGACAGGCAGAGTCTTCGTTTCATCAACTAACTCCTTTGATTGTGATTTGAGCGATGGGCTGTCGTGAGCGCAAACAGCAGACAGCAATAAGCCGGACGAGCGGTACTAGATCCCTAAACGCTTTCTTCTGCTGGCTGTTTGCTGTTCGCTGTTTGCTGTCTGCTCACTATGCCTTCTCGCACGCCTTCTAACGGCAATTACCATCAGCAGAAGGATCATTACGGCTGCGGAAATATAGCTTGCCGGCCAATCTCCTTTTCGAAGAAATGTGATCACAGCGGCGACTAGAAAAGCTACGCTGGCGACAATGCCCAACGCGATTGCGATCTTTGCGCGTCTGCTGAGCTTGTGATTGGTCATGGGTTGCTGGGGACGAATCAGGGAATGCTATGTAGGACTCCACCGCTACCCAAACTGTGTGGCAACTAACGCGCCGAATATTAGGAAGACCAGATGCGCTGTCTCACTGTGAGGAAGATGGACCCTGTCCCGCCTGAGTCTCGGCGCAATGAAGATCGGCAGCATCTTGAATCTGCCAACCGACCTTGAAACTAAGGCAACTTGAAGCGGGGACAGGGTCCGCCTTCCTGACATTGAGACTTCGTATCTTGATTTGTCTCCTTAGATCTTGAGTTTTAGCACAGTCTCTACCGCGCGCTGGCACTGACTTCATGCTTCGTCTGGCGAGTCTTACGGTTGAACCTTCTTTCGCTTCATTAAGATCAGAATCAACCCGACTACTGCGACGACGGTCGAGGCCATCACGAACAGCGTGCCGGGAATGATGCCCAGCATGGCTTCGTCCCAACTTGTGCGCCCGTCAGTCAGAGTCGGAAGCAGCACAGAGACAAGGAAGACCGCGCCTCCGAACAGCATTCCGAGAATTCCCAGTACCAACGCGATTTTGCCCATCTCTTTTCTCCTTCAAGTGTGAAGCTTTGTTTGTGTTATTGAGACGCGAACAGCCCAACGCCACTAAGCCGCGGATCTATGCGGATGACGCAGATCTGAGAAGAACATCTCAAAACTCATACCCCAGCTATCTGGTGCGCCTGCTTTGTTCAGAAGGAGCAAACCGACGCTAATGTCTCAACTTCGAGTGGCCACCACCTCGAGGTACTCACCCTCAACATTTGTCGTGTTGTCCGTTGCTTGATTGTGTTCGGTCCACAATTGTTCAAGGTCGCTGCGTAACGCCGCTTGCTTCTCATCGTCGAGCGCAGCAAACGCGCGTTGCGTTGGTCCGTAGTACAACCGGAACGTCTCAACCACCTCAGCCGGTGGAAATGGATATTTGAACTCACACATCCGTCGAGTGACTTGCAGGTCCGCAATGCCTTCACGCAGGCGTTCGCGAACGGTCGCTTCATCGCCCCACTTGAGCGGCGACGGCATAGCGGGTGGCGGCGGCACATGCTTGCCCGTGACTTTGAACATCTCGCCGATGAATCCTTCCGGCGTCCAGTTTGCCATCGCGATGCGTCCCCCCGATCGGCATACGCGGGTAAGCTCGGAAGCGACCAGTTCAGGACGCGGGGCGAACATCGCTCCATACATCGTCACGACAACATCGAACGCCGCATCGTCGTAGGGCAGACTCTCCGCGTCGCCTTCGTCAAACCGGATCGTCAGATCTTCGCTTGCGGCACGCGCGCGTGCTTGTTCGAGTAGATTCGTAGCGATGTCCGCGCCGGTTACGTTTGCGCCGGCACGCGCGGCCGGGATGGACAGATTGCCGGTGCCGCAGGCAACGTCGAGCACGCGGTCGCCGGGTTTCAAGTTTAGCCGACCGATAAAATCATCAGCGGCCCTTTCGATATGCTTTGCAATCTGGCCGAAGTCGCCAGCCATCCACATGCCTTTAAGTTTAGTTTTCAAGGCTTCCATCTCGGGTTGCATCGAACTCATGGGTTATGACCTTTCAGTAGATTGTTGAGACTAATGGGGAGTTGAGCGATAGATTCCTTCTCGCACGCGGAGCGCGATTTTATCCCAAGGTTGCCTCTCATTGACCCCAGCCTTCAGGTTGGGGATCAAACGAAACCGACGGCGGCAGAATTCCAGTGAGCAGCTTGACGGTAGTGGACTTGCCCGAACCATTCGGTCCAAGAAAACCAAACGGGGTTCCTTCCGGAGTGCACAGTTCGAGATCGCGAACCGCGACCAGTTCGCCGAACTTCCTGGTCAATCTGTGGGTTTCAATCTCGAACATCGCGATCAATCCAGGGACGAGCCACGGATAAACACGGATGACACACATCCGAACTTCATCTTTAGCAAGCTAACTTGCCTTTGATCCGTGTCATCCGCGTTAATCCGCGGCCAGTCGGGTTTAGAGAAGCAATCAATTCAGTGCGAGTTGCGCTTCTTCATCCAGGACCTCGACGGCCTTCTCGTAAATCTCATTCGCTTGTTCCGGTGTATCTCCAACTGCGGTCATTCCCACCCTGCCGCGATCGCCCAGCGCACTCATCATGTGAAAGACGACACCGGTTTGATGTGTCTGATCAAAGTGAATGCCTCGCCGCGCGACGATGTCAAAGAGGTCATCGGGAGTGAATACTCGATAGAGAGGAGACTCCTGATGGTCGGTTGCGACAAAGCATTTCTGCTGACCGCGGCGAGTAACGAAAACTCCCTTCGCCGCGTCATACGCGCCATCGGTCAAAAATTGCAGCGTGAGAAACGGATGAGTCGTGCCGCCTTTTCGCAAATTGATCTCTATCGCATAGACGTGCCACTCTCCCTTTGACGAGCGCACCACCACAAAGTCGACAGCGAAGCGGCCGATGACGCCTTCCTTTGCGAGACGTGCGCCGACCTTCGCGGCCTCACTCATGATTTTTGCCGCATAACCCGGATCAGCAGGGAACCGACACCCCAGGTAGCTCTGTCCGCTTGGGCCACCCAGCACTTGATCGTGCGTGGAAAGCAGTTCGACGACCCCGAGCGGCGTCACGCGAAGTTGCGCGCTGGGACTGCGAAACTCTTCGCCCGTAAGACGCTCTTCGACCACACCGCCACGTTCGGCTAGTTTGGTGACATACGATTCGTAAGTAACGCCTCGCAGTTCGAAACACATGGTGCGCAGACGCTCCTGTAGCAGATCGTGTTCAGATCCGTCGTCGCTCGCCGGCAGTCCTTCGAGGTCGATGATTGCATTGCCTTCACCAGAGACGCCCTCGTTGAGTTTTACGATTGCCTGCTTCATTCCCGGCTTTGCCTTACGCATATCGGACAGTGCGGTAATGACGTCGTTGATACTCCATAGATCCTCGACGCCCATTGGATGAGGTACGCGCTCTTCGTGAAAGATGCGCCGGCAGCCAGTCTTGGTGCCAAAAGTAAAATGCTTCGGGTCTGCTCCGTACATCGGTATGCCCAGACGAAGCGCAAGATCTCTCTCGAGCACAGTTGTATTGTAGGGCACTAAGTGAGCGCGCTCAGGATCACGGATCAGGGAACGAATCTGATCGATCAGTCGGGGACGCTCCAATATTTTGAGGCTTAAAGGGCGGAATGAACCATCTGAAGGTGTGATCAGGAATAGCCGTTTCCGCGCGTGACTGGAAATCACTCCCGGAAGCAGGTCGAGATAGTAATCAATGATGTTCGGTTGGATCGTTTGCGAAGTGACATACACGAGTCGCGCACGTGGCTGGCGAAGGAGCAACAGCAAGAACAGGAAACGTTCTTCATAGGCTTGCAGTTCGGAGCCCGTACAGTCCATCTCGACCGACATCGACGGCACAACGACGATGGTCTGCTCGTCCTGGTTAAAAGCCTGGATTGATTTCCATAACGGCACTAACTTTCTCTGCAAGAGATGGAATTGGGTGTCGGCGGCCTCGGCGGACATTCCGAGTTCAGGTTGGGGGAGATTGATGTTCATGGGCCTCGCTTGGTTGAGCGTCGTCGGGAGCGAACGATTTCTACGGATGCGGCTGTCCGAGCAGATTTGCTCTCATGCCACGCCTTCCTTCACGTATAGAAAAATCACCGTAACACAGCTTGCGAAGAATTGAATCAGGTCGAAGGTACCAGCTCGCCCAGCTGAGGGGCGAGTCGCCATTCATGTCTTTAGCATCTATAACGGCGCCGGCATCCAAAAGAAGCTGGACGGTCTCTTCGGTGCCGAACGCGGCAGCACGATGGAGAGGTGTCTCTCCTTTGGTTCTGCAGTCACGCATGAAACAACCCGTCTCAACAGATTCCCTGGTGGTGCAGTTTGGATTTGCAGCCGAAGCCAACAATACCTTGACGACAAGATCGTGTGCGAGCCTGTCGGACGTGCATAAAGCTGCGTGCAGCGCCGTTTCTCCGGTATCGGGCTGCGCATGATTGACGTCAGCTCCCTGCTCGATCAGAAACTGGCAAAGACGCCAATGTCCGTGGAAGGCCGCGCCACCAAGGTCGAAGTTATCTCCAAGCGCTTCCAGCGACTCGCCGTTGGCGAGAAGGAA
>JANNON010000814.1:0-16796 GCA_031399105.1 Blastocatellia bacterium
AGGAAAATTGACACTGCCGATGAGCATCGGGATTGGCTGCTACTTTGGATTTCGGTGCGTGAGATTTTCAGCCGCGGTGATGCTCACCGTGAACTTTGTCGGGAAGTGATCGACGCCCTCGCAAAATTTACAGAGAAGCGCTCGAACGCATCCATTAACTACTCCGAGTTCTCATCTGGAAATTACTCTGAGGAGGCATTTTAATGTCGCAGCCTGACAGTAGTAATTCTCAGAACCAATCAACGCCAGATTTGTGGAGTGTTATACGAGAGGATACGAGCTGGCAAAAATGTACGGGCCGTGGCGTGCGAGTGGCTGTCATCGATAGCGGCATAGACACTGAGCACCCCGATCTCAAGGGCAAGGTTCGCGATTCCGTCGAAGCAGTTTCAGAGGATGGCAAGATCACCTTTCGCCCCTCCACTTCGGGCGATCAGGCAGGTCACGGAACGGCTTGCGCCGGCATTATCACCAGCATTGCGCCGGAAGTAGATCTCTATAGCGTTAAAGTGCTCGGCCCCAATGCTTCGGGCTCAGGCGAAATGTTTCTGGTGGGACTCGACTATGCAATCAAGCAGAAGTTTCAGGTGATCAATCTTTCGTTAGGCACCACCAAGCGCGACTACTTTGCTCCGATTCACGACCTGCTGGATCGCGCTTATCACGCCGGATGCATCGTCGTGGCCGCCGCCAATAATCTTCCGTATCCCAGCTACCCGTCGATTTTTTCTTCTTCGGTAGTTTCGGTAGTCAAACGCGCAGGAGCCGATCCTTTCAACTTCGGGTATCGCTATGGACATGTGATTGAACTGGTAGCACCGGGCGTCGAAGTAAAGACAACCTGGCCCGGAGGAGGATACAGACAGTTAACCGGAAACAGCTTTGCTTGTCCTTATGTTGCTGGAATTATAGCGTTGCTGATAGAAGCATATCCGAATTTGACGCCGTTTCAGGTTAAGACCATTCTCTACACGATTGCCAAACAGAATCAGCAGAAAGCCGCACTGATTGCACAGGCTGCTGAGCCCGGCAAACAATAGCGTTCGATTGATGGTAGCGGCGTCCCTCCCTGGGCGACCTCGTCAGTGGTGGGAGAAGTATTCCGAAAACGAGGTGGCGTCCACGGACGACGCCCCTACCATGTGACGCTTTCTTAGTCGCTTGCTCGAGGGCACGCGCAAAACTTTTGAGTTCAACCCGTCAAGATACGGGAACACTCATCGACACTGTTCGCAAATGATCATGGTGGTTCCCGAAGAAAATCAGCAGCGACAAGAAGTGCTTAACGCTTGTAAAGCTGATTTCCAGGCGATCTATGTCCGTTGCGCGGCAACTTATCCGGACTTTAGCCTCTCCGAGGCCGACTTCAGCGAAGCTCTCGTACGAGCAGTCGACAAGTACCTGCTCGCTCAAGCGGAGCGAAGGGAAAGACCAACGGTTGCAGCCACTCGACGGTTTCTTGGCGATCTCCAGGATCTCGATCTCTATCTTACGATTGCGTGCGCGATCGGAAACGAATCCGCATGGTGGCAATTTGATCGGCAGTATCGACCATTTATCGAACGTGTCGCGCGGCATCTGGCGGGAACGGGCACCGACGCTGATGAGGTCATTGACTCTGTCTACATCGATCTTTTCGGAACCCGGGTTGACGCAGGCATTCGCCAGTCCAAGTTTCGATCCTACACGGGACGTGGTTCGTTGCGTGGCTGGCTACGCACCGTTATTTGGCACACCGTC
The DNA here is from genome assembly GCA_031399105.1 of Blastocatellia bacterium. Classification (GTDB taxonomy): domain Bacteria; phylum Acidobacteriota; class Blastocatellia; order Pyrinomonadales; family Pyrinomonadaceae; genus PSRF01. The sequence continues at coordinate 1,741 of JANNON010000814.1, forward strand.
GTGGATCTCTACCGCGGAAAACAGGACGAAGTGCCATTGGAAGAGGTCACGCGAGATGGTGAAAGTCGAGAGCGGCTGCCTTCGCGAATCGAACCGCACGGCTCAGAGGAATTAATCTTGGAAAACGTTTTGCGCGAGCGTTATAAAGCACTCTCCGGCACCGCGCTGGATCAATCGTTACGCTCGCTTGACGATCACGAAACGCTGCTGCTGCTCTACTATCATGTTGAAGGTCTCAAGCTGCGTGAGATTGCGAGACTAGTAGAACAACCGGCGTCACCGATCAGACGTTGGTTTCAGCAGCAATCGAAACGACGAGCAGTGACTCCTACCAGCCGCGTTCATGAATCGACCGTCATGCGGTGGCTGGAGAAGGTATACCGCAAAGTTTCAGATCGTTTCCGCGATGAGCTGGCCAGGACCCATGGTCTAAACGCAGCTGAGATCGAGATCTGTGAGTCGATCGCGGCTGAAGACGTCGCTCAGTCATTTAGGATTGATGCTGGCTCGGCCACGAAGTCCAATTTGGGTAAAGGAGACGCTGGCGAGGGTGTTGTTTAGTAGCCCCTGCTGATGCGAATCGTGACACGAGAAGAAACAAAAAAAGGAACGACGGCGATCGGTTATCTGATCGAGCAACGTCTGAGAGCTCGTAGTGTAGCTGAGGCTGCAGCCATGAATACGCACCCCGATGAAAACACAATCACCGCTTTTGTCGAGGCGCGCCTGGGAGCAGAAGAGTATGGACCGGTTGTCTCGCACCTCATTGAGTGCGGAGTATGCCGCCATACAACCGCGCAACTAGTGCGGCTTGAGTCTGAGCTTGGTGAAACGGATGAGTCGACCTCTTTCGATGATCAACCAAGCAGACTGAGTTCTTTCATTAACGGCTTGGTGTCGCACATCGTTCCTGCCTCAAACGAGGACACGGTTTTTGCCTATCAGAATCCTGAGAGTGATGAGAGCACTGAGTCGCCCTCGCCAGCTGAAGAAGATCCTGATCAATCGAAAACCAATTAGCCGCGGATGAACGCGGATAACGCGGATTCAAAAAGAACAGAAAGCCGATACTAGTGGTACAAATGCTTTCTGCCCTTCTTTAGATCCGTGTTATCTGCTTCTATTCGCGGCTAACGGCTTTTCTTTGATTTGGATGCTCCACGCTTATCACTCGCTGTTTTTCGGCGCCGAACGTGGTAGGTCGGGAACGTGCCGTAACCCTTTGCCAACGGTGTCTGCCCGACATAGTCACAACTAAGCTCCGCAACAAATTGAGCGGCGGCCAGGGCGGCGAAAGGCTGGCTGGCATAAACCTGGCCCGGGGGCGTGATCGGTTCCATGCGTGCAGTGCGACTGACGTGCGCGCCTGTATAGGTCCGTTGGGCCATCACGGGATCTACGCATGAGTAAACGGGACCAGCGTGAAGTGCGATGCGCAGGTTTAGATCCTTCGGCAATCCTTTTTTCGCCCAGTTCGTCTCCACTATCAAGTCGCATAACTCCAGCGAAAACTGACCCGCGTCGCGCACGCTTGTAAATACAAAATAAAGACCATCGCCCCATGTGTTTTTCAACACCGGAGCATGTTCCGATTTTGCTATTAGTTTCGCAATTGCTCCGAGAAAAGAATCGACGAAGCGCGGTATTTGAGTTTCGGTGAGCTTGCTGAAGTTCACGGCATCGGCAAAGAGCATCGCCATCATCTGTGTCGAGAGCTTTCCCGAACGCGCTTGCCGGCGTTTCCTCCTGGGCTTGCCAGTATCGATTCCGATGGCTTGCGGGTAGTGTCGCTCGAGAATCCTGACCAGGTCGATCACTTCAACCTCAAGGCCCATGTTTCGCCAATGCTGTATTACTCCCGCCGTGCCGTCAGGGCCATCGCCCTCCTTCCGGTCCCAAACTGCCTGTTGAACCATCTCAGTCTCCAACTGTTGGGCCTTTATGCTGGCGAGACCGGTGAGCAACAGATTTGCATATTCGTAAGACGTACTGTCTTGCTCCAACTTCTGCTCGGAAGCGGTTATTACTTCGGTGGCCTGAGCCAGCACGCGCTCGAAACGTTCGCGCCAACCATCACCCGGAACCAGTTCAACGCTGTCATGTATGAACTGTTCCTGGTCGTACGGCAGCACGATATGAGCCGAGCCACCCATCTGGATCAGCGTTTCCAGGAATAGAATGTCCGAACCCGAGGCCGCGGAGGCGAAGCCGATTTCCACATCCAACCGTTTCAGTCGTTTGCGAATTTCATCTCTGACTGCGGGTTCGAGTTGGGGAGGAAATCGTGCATTTGGCCGATCGCCGGCGTCGATCATGTGGCCGGTGAAGACTGCCACTCGCGGAATTCGAAAACACTGATCGATACTGGTTCGGTCGCGGCCCAGGTGATCGAGGATCAGCCGAGCGTTTCGTCGGGTGGAACTAAGTTCAACGAAGTGTCCGCGCCCAATCTCTGCAGCTTGTGAGTAACGATCTTCAGCCTCCGACCATTTGCGCAGAATCAGGGCAGCCTCGCCTAACGTGGCGAGCGGCCAGTAGCGGCCCGGGTCGGTCGCAGGCAAGCGCCGCAATTCCTTCAAGCAAGACTGTCTCACCTCCTTCGCGCGGGCCGCTGCCTGATCGTGCTTTCCTAATTGCAGTTCAAGCGTAGCGGCGTTGATTCCGGCGTAATAACCACGGTTAAGTTTGTAAGCTTCGGCGTAAAACTTGTGAGCTAGTCGCAACTGCTTTCTTCGTTCCGCCGAGTTGGTGGCTTGCGCCCAAAGATCCTTGTGTGTGCGTCCAAGAATTCCCAGCGTCTCTTCGTCGGTATTTCCCTCTTCACGCAATCTCATCAACAGTGCGTTCGCTCGTAACGTGGCGCCGCTGCGCGCAAGTGCCAACCCAAGCAACTGCTGCAGTCGCACGTCGGTGGGCCAGCCCTTCAATCCTTCGGTGAGGATGTCGTAAGCCAGCAACGGTTCACCCAACTTCAAAACGCGTTGACCGAGGTGTTTGTAGATCTCCGGAGTGTTTGCCCACTCATCAGGAGAACGCGAGTTCCACAACGCCAGCACGGACGACAAGTTGAGCGACCCAACATGATCAAGCAATTGACTCGGACTGCTGAGCACCGGATTACCTGCTTCGGTGGCCGCAAGGTCGTCTTCGTTCCGCACCAGGCGGTAGCCCAACTTCATGGCCACCTTCAGCGTTTCGACGACGGAATTTCGATCGTACTCCTTCTCCTGTTCGGGAAGGCGTTCGTATGGAATCAGACACGGATGCTTGAGATCCGAATCGTCACGCTCGTGCCCGTGACTCCAACCATCCGACAGCCTCTGCTGAGACCACACGTTATGGCTGTTCTCTGCCAGGAGCTCGACCAGCTCCTGCAGATCGCGAGGCAGCGTGATGTTTGAAGTATCAATGGCGGATGGCTTGAATCGCTTGGTTCGCACGTTATAAATATTCACCTCATCGAATGAGAAATGTTAAGCCTGATCAAGTCGGTAGCTACGCGGCTGATCTCAATTTAACGAAGACCAACGATCTAGGGAGCCCAATATATCCGCTCCATCGTGTTTTAGAAAATTGAGTGCGCGCTACCTTCAAACATCGAAGCCCCGCATGGAGCGACCACCCTGACTGAAGCGCTGCATATTCTCCGTTTCAAAGACGTCCTGTTGTTCGCAGTTGATGCTTCATGCCGGTATTCTTGCTCTCTAAATTCTCTGGACTCTTTATTGACAAGTAATCTCAAGCAAGAGTAGATTCCGGCAAGCTTATCCCCCACAACTCCACTTCTTTACGTGCGACTCCTCGCAAGCCTCATGTCAATCAGTGGAAGCGAAGCTACTCTACTCAAACATTTAGCTCGTGGCTCACCGGTCACAATTCGGGCCCGTCCACCCGAAGGAGCTGCCCATGCGCTGCAACCGCTTCCTCAATACTCAACGCAGACTCTTGCCAGTACTCATTTCTTCATTCCTTGTTCTGTCGAGTACTCCGTTCATACCTCCTACCAGAGCAGATCGAGAAGCGAAGGTGATTAGTGTGCCTCTTTACCCATCTACTCCCGGCGGCGAATTGCTCGAGCTCTTTCCAACTGGAACTTCGGGGACGGAGTTGACCGGTGGGCCTGAAGTTTCGCGAGCAGTGACGGCCGGGACACCTCAGTTGACCTCGCTTGCTGGAAGAGTCACCAGCGGAAGTGTGGGTAACGCTAACGGCGCACTCCAGAAGCAGCAAGGACGGCAAGGTAACGGTATCGGCTATGGTGACGGGGTTAATGGTGTTACGCCCGTGCCTCCGGTGCTAGTCGAGCGTGGTGGTCCCGGAGCCGATGGCAGCTTCTCGACGAACCCTCCGCCAACCAGGAGTGGTGCTCCAGGAAAAGACTTGCCTAATCTTGATACTTTGCGGCAGTCAAAGCCGGAAGCGCCGAGAGCGAAAGCCCTGTCCCGATTTCAACCGAAAGTGATGTGCGCGGATTGTGATGGTGGCGGCGGTGGCGGTGGGTTCCCAACAGGTGATCCCAATTTCTCGAATGCGCGGCACCTGCCGGGGAATGAAACTGGAGCAGTCGGAGTCGATCTGGGCTCACGGAATTTCAACTGGTCGACGAATCTCCTTTCGCTTCCGGGTCGAGCCGGTCTGGATCTAAATCTGAACCTTACCTACAACTCGTTGGTATGGACCAAAGATGGCTCTTACATCAAGTTCAATGGCGATGATGGCTCCCCGGCCCCGGGATTTAAACTGGGTCTGCCGACTGTGCAACAGCGTTTCCTCAACCCGACCTTGTCGGTTTATTCCTATATGTTGGTGAGTCCGTCGGGTGCCCGCGTGGAACTGCGTCAGATCGGAGCGACGAGTACCTATGAATCAGAGGATGGCAGCTATACCCAACTGATCGACAATAGCACCAGTCTCGTAGTGCGTAGCTCAGATGGCACGCAACTGACCTTCGTGCCGATGAACGACGTCACCCTGCATGGTTATCGCTGTACGCAGGTCAAGGACCGGAACGGCAATTACATTTCCGCAAACTACGACGCCAGTAATGGTCACTTGTTGAGCATCACCGATACCCTGGGCCGCGTGATTTCTTTTGTTTACGATACCAACAACAACCTGAAGGAGATCACTCAGAGTTGGGCGGGAAACACGCATATTTGGGCCAGGTTCTATTATACCGAAGTGTGGATGGCGCCAAACTTTGGCGGCGGCCTGATCGTGAATGGTCGAAACAATGCCCTTCAGACGGTGCTGGACCGCGTGAATCTGCACGACGGCTCGGCCTACACCTTTGAGTACAACACTGCGTTTGGCCAGGTGAAAAAGATCAATCATCTGTCGGCCGCGACTCAGGTACTTTCCTACACCAGCTACAACATGGACGCGAGTGCTGGTCAGACGGATTGTCCGCGTTTTACCGAACGTCGGGACTGGGCCGATGACTGGAATGGTGAAAATGAAACAGTAACGACGTACGCCGTCGCTGGGGATAACTCATGGAGCAAGGTCACGGCACCGGACGGCACCATCTACAAGGAGTTCTTTGCTACGACGGGCTGGATGTCAGGTCTGACCACCGAAACCAAGTTTTTCGCCAACGCCGCTGCGGAAACTGCAAATACTCCGCTGAAGCGAACGACGATGGCGTGGACCCAGGACAACACAGGCCTCAGTTACCAAAAGAATCCCCGGCCAACAGAGGTGAACATCTATGACTCCGCGAACAATCGTCGCCGCAGCACGATTGACTACACAACCTTCACTTTACCGAGCGGCGCTAGTTGCAGTCTGCTCAGCGACGTGAAGGAATATCAGAGCGATGGGGTTACGGAATTAAGGCGCCGCCACACTGACTATCGTAACGACAGCATCTTTCTTGAACGACGCATCATCGGCTTAAGAGGAGCAGAGTATTTGTATGAGGGATCTACGGTGCGGGCCAAGACGTTTTACGATTACGACTGGCCGCAGTGGTCGGAGCATCTGCTGGCCACGCCGGCGGCGGCCGTTCAGCACGATGCCGCAAACTTTGGTGCGGGCACAGCCGCGGGACGTGGCAATCTGGTGCTGATGCATCGCTGGGACGCGTCCGATCCAGACAATTACAGTAAGACGATTGAGAATAAGTGGGGCTACTGGACCACGGGCGCCGTGGCTTTTAGCCGCGATCAGGAGCATCTGCATCAGACCAATATCAGTTACAGCGATGCTTTCTCTGACAGTGTGAATCGCAACACCTTTGCTTATCCTACTGCTGTCACTGATGCGGAAAACTCCAGCACCACTTCGCAGTATGATTTCGATCATGGCGGAGTGAAGCGCATCACCACGCCTGCCCCGAATGGTGGGTCAGCGCCCTACCAGAGCTACCTCTATGACAGCGCCGGCCGCCTGGAACGAGTGACGCGCAGCGTTGACAACTCATTCCGGCGCTGGGTCTATCCGACGGATATGCTCTCGGTGCTTACCTTTGCCTCCATCCTGGATGGCACTGCTCCAGAAAGCTCGGGGGAAGCCTATGGCGTGCAGGTGCTGGATGGTGCGGGACGGGTGCGTTACATGGCCGCGGAACTCCCTGGCAGTACGGGCGGCTACAGCAGCGTGCACGTAGTCTATGACAACGTAGGTCGAGTCACGGAGCAATCTAAGCCAACTGAGACAAACGGTGGTTTGGCGCCGACGGGAGATGATTCTGTCTGGTACTACACACTGCAAGCCTACGATGCGCTGAGCCGTCCTACCGTCACCACCAACTCCGACGGCACTACCAGAGAGAACACCTATAGCGGCTGCGGCTGTGCGGGTGGGGAAGTTGTGACCGTAAGAGACGAAGCCGGCAGACGCAAACGAATGACGATGGACGTGGTGGGCCGGCTAAAGAAGACCGAAGAACTTGACTACGATCAGAACGTCTACTCCACCACCGATTACGTTTACAACGTCCGCGATCAGCTCACCTCCATCACGCAGCAGAATGATCGGGTGCGCACGTTCGAATACGACGGCTTTGGTCGCTTGGCGCGTCGCATAACGCCGGAACAAGGCGAAACTAACTATACCTACTTTAGGGACGACACCGTGCAGACGATCACTGACGCACGCGGGGCGACGATGACCTTCTCTTATAACCGCCGGCATCAGGTTCTGGCCATCGACTATGGTGCTCCTTCCGGCGTCGCCGCGACACCGAATGTGACTTTTCAATATGACGCTGCTGGTAATCGCACCCGAATGGACGATGGTCCAGGCGTAATAAATTATGTTTACGACCAGGCGTCGCGATTGACCTCGGAGACGCGCGCGTTTGATGGCTTAGGTTCCTATGCGCTCAGTTACCAATACAATCTCGGGGACCAGGTGAAGCAGTTTACTAATCAATCGGGTGCGGTGGTGAACTACAATCATGACGAGATTGGACGTGTTAGCTCCGTTACCGGGTCCGGTTATGCCGGAGGTTCCAACTACCTTAGTAGCCTCAGCTATCGCGCGTTTGGAGCCGCGAAACAGATCAACTACGGCAACGGCAAGCAGCTTTCACTCTCCTACAACAACCGGATGATGTTGACGCAGTGGAACGTTCCCGGAGTGCTTGGTTATTCCTACAGTTATAACAATTACCTGGAGAACAATACCGGACGCGTGACCTTCGCAACGAACCTCACCAACGGTGCCAGCGCCGATGCGACACTCGATCGCTCGTGGTATTACGACCATGTGGGCCGGCTGGATGTGGCCTATACCGGTTCGGAAGCGCGCGCCACAATCGGCACCGACACCTGGGGCCATCCTGACGGACCCTACGCGCACGATTACAACTACGATGTCTGGGGGAATTTAACCAGTCGCGCGGGCTGGGGAGGCTGGAACGCGCAATACACTGCCACCTTCAATAACAAGAACCAGATGCTCACGAATTCCGGCAATAGTTTTGGCTTCACTTATGACGCTGCCGGGAACAACACTTACGATGGTGGGCCGACGTTTACTTACGACGCGCTCGGGAAACAGGTGAGTGCAACCTGGGAAAGTTTGCAGCAGAGTTATGACGGCGATGGCCTGCGTGCGAAGAAGGTGCAGAATGGCGCGGCTGTCTACTACCTGCGTTCCAGTGTGCTGGGCGGACAGGTGGTGGCGGAACTGGATGCAAGCGGTGGCTGGTTCCGCGGGTATGTTTATCTCGGAGGGCAATTGGTGGCCGTGCAGCAGGCGGGCGTCACCTGGGTGCATCAGGATCCGGTAACCAAAGGGCAGCGAATCACGAATGGAAGTGGGAATCTGGTGAGCACGATTGAGCTGGATCCGTTTGGTGGTGACACGGCTCGCAGCAATAACGCGTCGTTTCAATCGCATCACTTCACGACGTACGAACGTGACACGGTGGGCGGCATGGATGAAGCGATGGCACGACGGTACCACGGTTGGTGGAGTCGCTTCTCGCAACCGGATCCTTATGACGGCAGCTACTCACTCGGCGATCCGCAAAGCTTGAATCGCTACAGCTATGTGCAGAGCGATCCGGCTAACTTTACAGATCCCAGTGGTCTGAACGAGTGTCTGGATTCCCAAGGAAACTGGGATGAAGGAAAATGTGGTCCTAGAATCATCGTTGACCCAATCACTACTAGCACTTGGGCTCAAGGGGCATGGGGGGCATTGTTGGACCTTTATTTCGGTGGCCGTCACCAGCCTTTCATACAACCAGAGCCTGCCGTTGGTCCTCGGCTTCCGGTCGACCTGATTGTGGTGCCGCAGGAACCAAACGATCCGGATAGCAACGCAGTAAATACCGCCTTGGGTGTATGTTCCACAGGAGCCAGCATTGGACAGTATTCAACTGTGAATCCGGCGGGTACAGCTTGGAGAGGCGCAAATGGGCAGTGGTATAGAATGGGCTGGGGAGGCAATAGGTACACAGGCGCACGTTCGTCAGCAATAGGAAAGGCAAGTGACTTGGGTGTCCTCAGCCGGACAACAGGTACAGTGGGAGCCGGATTCGCTTTTTATCAAAGTAGTCAGTCGTTCCGTCAAGGGGACTACGACCAAGGGGCACGTAGGGTCTGGGACGCTGGATTTGGGATTGCCGGTGCTTTTGGGGGGCCTGTGGGCGCAGCGGCTTCAGGTGCCTGGTTTGGCATGAGCACGTTTTTTGATGCTTATCCAGAAGCCGCAAGAATGTGTAAGTGCGACGCTCAGTGTCGCAGAAAATGATATCCACCCGTTCCCAATTAGGGAATAAGAGGCAACCTTATGGATGAAATGAACCCCCTTTTATTCTCCATCGGGGGGCTCGTCTTTGCCATTGGGATATTCCGAAGAGACTTGCTCACCCAATGGAAGAGCTTCACGATAATTCTGGCAATCTCAGTCGCACTGTTTCTAACGGGACTTGTGCTTAGCATCGCCTATGCCGGAGAGTATCCAGGCAGTGGAGCGCTTCTCTCCCCACTGGTATCGCTGGTACTCTATCGCTTGTCTCGTAAAGTTTTTGCTGCGACTTACGGGCGGGAACCGTTAGATACGTGGCTAAACTGGAAGGAAGGCATGGGCCCAGATAGGGTTTTTAACATTTTGTACTTTCTGACAGCAGGATGTTTGTGGACCATTTTAGCTGCTGTCTTACCGTAGCCATGGGTCACAGCCAAAGCCACAGCACGATTTTGATCCGTCAGAACCGCACCGGGCGTGCCTTGAATGTTCGATCCCTGACAGCCTTGAGATTTTTGAGCACCACTGGCCGGCCTTTGGCATTCCTCGCCGTTGCAGCCTCGATTCGTCCCACTCTCTTTACAACAATTGGTTGATGTTGACGCAATGGAAACGTTCCCGGCGTGCTGGGTTATTCCTTGTTATAACAACTACGGCGAGAACAATACCGGACGCATGACCTTCGCAACGAACCTCACCAACGGCGCCAGCGCCGACCCGACCCTCGATCGCTCGTGGTATTACGACCACGTGGGGCGGCTCGATGTGGCTTACACTGGCTCGGAAGCACGGGCCACGATCGGCACCGACACCTCGGGCCATCCCGACGGACCATACGCTCACGATTACAACTACGATGTCTGGGGCAACCTTACCAGCCGGGCAGGTTGGGGTGGTTGGAATGCTCAATACACTGCCACCTTCAATAACAAGAACCAGATGCTCACCAATTCCGGTAACAGTTATGGTTTCATCTATGAGAGCAACCGAACATCCCAAAACCGTTTCTCACGCGGCAAACGACTACTCTCAGCCAACTTCCACCCCTCGCAAATCGTTGCAACGAAAAGCGTCCTGACTTCTAGAGAGCGAATCGGCGGCAAGACAGCGTCAAAGAATTTATGGTATAAAGCAACACAATTTGAGTGTCCCCATCCGCTTCTCCGGCTCCGGAGGCTGAATGAGTTTTCTACCAAATTACGAAGACGATATTTTTATCAGTTACGCGCACAACGACAACCAGGCGCTGCTCGAAGGGCAGCGCGGGTGGATTGATAATTTCCATCAGGCGCTGGAAAAAAGACTCCAGGTGCACCTCGGCGCGAAGGCAAAGATCTGGCGCGACCCGCGGCTGCAAGGCAACGATTACTTCGCGGACGCCCTCGTTGAGGCAATCCCTCGGGTTGCGATTCTGGTCTCGGTTCTCTCTCCCAGCTACGTCAATTCCGAGTGGTGTCGAAAAGAGATGGAGTTGTTTTGCCGGATCGCGTCCGACACTGGCGGGGTTCGCATGGGAAGCAAAGCGCGCATCTTCAAGGTGGAAAAGGTCAATGTCCCACTTGGTAAACTTCCCGCCGAACTCCAGGGAATGACCGGATACGCCTTCTACTACATGGACGAGAAGGCCCACCGCGCGCGCGAGCTGTCGCCTGAGAGCGGGCCGCCGTATGCCATCGAATATTGGCAAAAGATCGACGACGTCGCTCAAGACATCACTAGCCTGTTGGAGGAGATGAAGAACCGGGGCGCCGGAATGGCTGATTCTGCAGTTATCTCGCAGCCAGTCATCCAGTCAAACTCTGATCTTCCCATCATCTACCTTGCGGAAACTTCCTTCGATCTCGCCTCGCAGTATGATCGCATCAAGCGAGAGCTGCAGGAACGAGGCCACACGGTGTTGCCGAATCGTCCCCTTCCCTTGAATGGTCCGGCATTGCAGCAAGCAGTGCGCGAATATCTCAGCGTCTGCAAACTATCGATTCACTTAGTTGGAGAGAACTACGGTGTTATTCCGGAAGCGGCTGATCGCTCACTCGTTTGTTTGCAGAACGAACTGGCAGCAGAACGTAGCCAGGAAAATTCGTTCTCGCGTCTGATCTGGATGCCGGAAGGTTTGCAAGTCAAGGAAGAGCGACAACAGGCTTTCATCAAGTATTTGAAGTACGACCAGACTGCTCAACACGGGGCGGACCTGCTCGAAACTTCGATCGAAGAGCTCAAGACTTATATTCAGGACAAACTCAGACCGTCGCTGAAGCCGGCGCCCGTGGCGAGCACTAATGGCAACAGCAACGATGGACCGGTCAGGATCTATCTCATTTGCGATACGCAGGACTACGACAACATAACCGCGCTTGAAGACTACTTTTATAACCAGGGATTTGAAGTCACCCTGCCGCTCAGAGAAGGTGACGAGGCCGAGATTCGCGAAGATCACAAAGAGAGTCTGTTGATTTGCGATGCGGTGGTGATCTTCTACGGCAACACCAGCGAAGGATGGCTGCGAACCAAGCTACGCGACTTGCAGAAGATCGCGGGCTATGGCCGCACCAAGCCAATGCTGGCCAAAGGCATTTATGTTGGTGGGCCTGAGACACCCGCGAAAACTCGCTATCGAACTCACGAAGCGCTGGTCATGCGCAACCTCGAACAATTCTCCTCAGAAACCCTGCAACCATTCCTTGAACAAATCAAAAGTGCGAGAAAAGGGCACTAGCAATGTCAGAAAATGTCACGCTAAGTAATCCGTTCCCCGGGCTAAGGCCATTCGAAGCGGATGAAGAACACCTGTTCTTTGGACGCGATGGCCAGAGTGACGAACTACTAAGGCGTTTGCGGCGCAGCCGATTCCTGGCTGTGTTGGGAACGTCAGGCAGTGGTAAGTCTTCACTCGTGCGCGCTGGTCTGTTGCCGGCGCTCTACGGCGGCATCATGACGCAGGCGGGTTCTGCGTGGCGCGTCGCCTTGTTTCGGCCCGGTCATGATCCGGTGGGCAACCTCGCGCGAGCGCTGAGCGATCCGGAGGTGTTTGGCGACGACGACGATCACGATCTGCAACGAACCATCACGGAAGCGACACTGCGTCGAAGTGCGCTGGGACTCGTCGAAGCAACCCGCCAGGCGAGAATGCCTGCACATGAAAACCTGCTGGTAGTTGTCGATCAGTTCGAGGAGATTTTCCGATTTAAGCGAACCAGCAAGAAGGAGGGTTCAGAAGACGAGGCTGCCGCCTTCGTCAAGTTGTTGCTGGAAGCAAAGCATCAAACCAACATCCCCATTTTCATCGTCATCACGATGCGATCAGACTTCCTGGGAGACTGTTCGCAGTTTCGCGATCTGCCGGAAGCAATCAACGAAGGTCAGTATTTGATTCCGCGCATGACGCGCGATCAGCGACGTGAAGCGATCACCGGTCCCATCGCAGTCGGCGGCGGGGAAATGTCGCCGCGGCTGGTCAATCGTTTGCTCAATGATGTTGGAGACAATCCCGATCAGCTGCCGATTCTGCAACACTCGCTGATGCGCACCTGGGATTTCTGGACCCAGGCACGCCGCGACGGCGAGCCACTCGATCTCGATCATTACGAAGCCGTCGGCACTATGTCCGATGCCCTTTCGCGCCATGCTGACGAGGCTTATAACGAACTACCCGATGACAAGAGCCGAAACGTTGCGGAGAAATTGTTCAAGAGTTTGACTGAGAAAGGCTCGGACAACCGCGAGATTCGGCGGCCTACCCGCCTGAGAGAGATCTGCGCAGTCGCCGACGCATCTGAAGCGGAAGTGATCGCCGTGATCGAGCGCTTTCGTCAGCCGGGTCGATCGTTTCTGATGCCGCCAACGAAAGTCGCGCTCGGCCCGGATTCGTTAATCGATATTTCGCACGAAAGTTTGATTCGCGGTTGGGAACGATTACGCAAGTGGGTGGAGGAGGAGGCACGGTCCGCACAGATCTATCGGCGCCTGGCTGAGACTGCGGCGTTACACAAAGAAGGCAGCGCGGGACTTTGGCACGATCCGGATCTGGCTTTAGCTCTCAACTGGAGAGATAAGAACCGGCCCAATGACATCTGGGCGCAACATTACAATCCCAATTTCAGCGAAGCGATGAGTTTTCTCGCAGCCAGTAAGGATGCAAAGGAAGCTGCCATCGCTGAAAGAAAACGACAGCAACGAAGCAAGATTCGTCGCACTCGTCTTTTCGTTACCGCGCTTTCTATCGCGTTCCTGTTGTCGCTTTGGATGGCGATGGTAGCCAACACAGCAAAAGTAAAAGCGGAGACCCAAACCAAGATCGCTCAGGAAGCGACGCGCGACGCGCTTGAACAAAGACGAATTGCTGACAGCCAGAAAACGATTGCCGTGAGCAAGGCCCAGGAAGCCGAGACTGAGCGGCAGAAGGCTGCCGCGCATGCTGAGATCGCCGAGGCTGCCAAGGAGACCGCTGAGGAAGCCAAGGAGTCTGCTGAAGAACAAGCAGAGATCGCTCGCTCCGCGCAGGTGGCGAGCGAACGAGCGCGGCAAGCAGCCATCGCCAGTGAGGCAAACGCAATCAAGGCGCGAAAAGATCTGCAGGCAGAATTTCTCGAAACGCGAAAAGCGAGTCTGAGCAGTAACTCAACGATACTGACTCTATCGAACCGCTTGATCGAGTTGTCCGCACCGCGCGAGGCCGCAGTCTGGAGAAGCTACTACGCAAACGCGTTCTCGATGGTGGGCAACCATCAGCGATCGGTCGACGAATCTACTGCTGCGCTCGAGATCGAACCTGATTTCGTTGCCGTGCGAGCGCATCGCGGCTACATGTACATGCTCACGCATCAGCCGTTGAAGTCCGTTGCAGACTTCAACAAAGTCATCGACGCCACTCCACACTCCTCGTTGCCGTATCTCAACCGGGCTATCGTGAACGGACAACTAGGGAGATTGAGCGAGGCCCGCTCAGACATAGATTCCGCGATTAGGCTGTTTCGGCCGGGTGAATATGACAGTTTGAGCGAGAGCGAACTGGCCGAAGATATTCAGTCAGTCATCGGCCGTAACTTCCTAACTGTCGACGAAAGCGATTACTACATCGCCCTGTTGTACGAGCGCGCCAATCTGCAAGCAGCCGCGGGCGATTTCGAATTTACCAAGTCGCTGAGCGAGGCTAACCGGCAGCAACAACTTAATGCGACCAGTTCCAAGGGCGCGCCGTTGACCGCACTCAACTGGGCCTGGCTGCACCGTCGCGAACGTTCTACTGACTACGGAATGTTGGCCAGCGAGGGAGCACTCTGGGAACAAGTAGGACGTCCGGATTTCGCTCGGCGTTATTACAACCAGTTTCGAGATGAACATGGCAAGCACAACGACCCTCGCTATCAAGAAACTGGCCGTTGGGTCGCTCAGCAATTAACGAAACTACCGGCTGGCGCTCCTGACACCGCTAACCCGATATCATTTTCAGCTTTGGCGGTGGCGGCCGATCAACTCTATCTGAATGAAAACTTCGCAGGCGCCTTGCAGCGCCTGAACGAAGCGATCGACGTTGCTCCCAAACACAAACACCCACACCTCTTGCTAAAGCGGGCTGATGTGAAGTTCAGCTTGAAGGACTATGTCGGTTCCGAGCAGGATGCCGAGGCTGCGCTGCAAAGCGCGAGGACACCGCTCGCTTATTACTATCACGCCAGGGCCATGTCATGGCGCGACTGGGAAGGAACGAAAGAGCAGGCGCGAGCTGATCTGCAAGAGGCCATCAAACTGGATCCAACTTATGCGGCGGCCATCAGTCACCTCGCAACCATTTCCCCCGATGCCGAGGGTCTTGAACTCTACAAACGGCTGAGCAAAATCTGGCCGATTGGCGC
>JANNON010000821.1:0-3690 GCA_031399105.1 Blastocatellia bacterium
CCTTCGATCAGGCCGACGATCGCGGGCGAGGCGCCGAGTGTAAGTGAAAGAAATACCGGTAACAGCGGGTAGATAATTTCGCTCGAGGCATCGTTGAGCAGACTAACGACACTGATCGCAAAAACGTTTTGTGGTAAACGACGATACCGGCGCCACAAACCGCCGATTCCCTCCCTCGAATCGGGAGGTGGCGGCGCTTCAAATTGATCGTCGGCATCCGATTCGTTCTCAACCATGATGTGGGCCAATCACTGTCGATTTCCGAGTTGGCGTGGAACGAGGTGTGGAACGAGGCTTGGGTTTAGGCGTAGGCGCGAGTCTGGTAGTCCAGTACCAAAATCCGCCGCCGCCAAGCAGGGCGATTAAGATGATTCCAATGATTGTCAGGCGAACGATCCAACGCACCGCGAGACGCGCGATAAGAAAGAAAATCGCCAGCAGGACCACGCCGGCGATGATGAAGATAGTCGTGAAATCCATTGGCGTAGAAGTTAGATGTTAGATGCTAGTAGCGCTTTTACTAAAATCTAACATCTGACAGCTAACATCTCCTGTAGCTTGCCCGCACAATCGTCTTAATATTTCCGCGGATGTGAAAGTCGCCCTCGATATCGACGCTGAGTGGATCGCAAGCCTTTACGAAGTCTTCCAAAATGATATTGATGACGTGCTCGTGAAAGACTTTGATATTACGAAACGAGTTTATATAGAGCTTCAAACTCTTGAGTTCGATGCACCGCTCATTCGGAACATACTCGAGTCGGATTACTGCGAAGTCCGGAAAATCGGAGAACGGGCAGACTGCGGTGAATTCAGGGATCTCGAAATTGATTCTTATCTCACGCCCAGGAAACTCGTAAGCGAAAGTATCCAGCGGATAAAGATCCATTTCGTCGCGCGGCGTCGAGCAAACGTCGAGCCCTTGTTGATTGACTGGAGGGAGGTTTTCAGTTGGCATAGATAGTTTCTGATTCGGTGAGCGATCTTAGCCGAGAGCCCGCGCAGCCACAAACTTGGAAGACTGTCAGTTTGTCACTGGCTACGCAGTCGAGTGGCGCCCGATCGTGAAGAGCTTGACGAGCACAACGCCTGCGACGAAGCCCCCGATGTGCGCCGCATAAGCCACACCGCCCAACTGCGAGCCTCCACCCAACATTCCCAGCCCGCTGATCAGCTGGAACCCAAACCAGATCCCAATCGCCACCCAGGCTGGCACGTCAGTCAGGAAACGAAACAGAATCACCGTAACTCGGCGGCTCGGATGCAGTAGCAAATATCCTCCCAGCACTCCCGAGATCGCGCCTGAAGCACCGAGACTCGGTACCAGCAAACTTCTGGGATCCTCAGATAACATGATCGTCGCAACCACATGCGCTAGCGAAGCCAGCACTCCGCACAGCAGATAGAAGATCAGATATCTGACATGGCCCATGCGATCCTCGATGTTGTCACCGAAGATCCACAGGAACAGCATGTTACCGAAAATATGGGCGATGCCTCCGTGCATGAACAGCGCAGTAAGCAGAGTGAGGTAAACCGAAAACGGAGTGACCTGCAGACCGAGAATCTGTTGCACTTCACCGGTTTGCCGATCCTGAATTCTTCGGTCTTCAGTAACTATGTCTTCGCCCGTGCGTATCTCCTGGGGCACGGTCGAAAAGGCGTAAGTAAATTTATCGTTCGTGCCCAATCCCTGCAGAAAAACAAACACGAGGATGTTGATGGCAATCAGGATGTAATTCACCACCGGCGTGATCGTGCGACCAGTATTGTCGTCGGCTATCGGGAAAACCATAGGTAACTGACTCCTGAACTAAACCTGGTGTTGGTCCACAATTGTAGGGACTCCCTCAGTGGGCCGCGCCCCTCGTCAATCTCGATTCGCGGTGTGCCGAGGGGCGTCCACGGAGGGACGCCCCAATGCGGCAGTCGGCCTTAGTCTGCTGCACGCGCGCCCACACCAGCTTGCACGATCGCAGGTTCATGCTGCTTGAGGAGTTCATAACCTTCTGAACGGGCAACAAAAGTCGCGGCGGTAAGGTCTCCCGCAACGTTCAATGTTGTCCGGCACATGTCGAGTATGCGGTCCACGCCGAGAATGATCGCAATCAACGCTGGGTTTATGCCAATCGTCACCAACACTCCGATGATGAACGGAATCGAACCCGAAGGAACGCCGGCAGTGCCAATACCGCCAAGAATCGCGAGATAGACCACCATCAACTGCTGGCCCATCGTCAAATCAACGCCCGCAAGCTGGGCCAGAAAAAGGACGGTAACGCCTTCATACAGCGCGGTCCCGTTCTGGTTCGCAGTCGCCCCAACCGTCAATACGAAACTATTGATCTCCTGCGGCACACCAAGGTTCTCTTCGGAAACTTTTAAAGCGGTCGGGAGCGTTGCGTTTGAGGATGATGTTGAAAAGGCCGTCAACATCACCGTCTTAATGCGACGGAAGAACTCGAGCGGAGAAATCTTTGAAAGAAAATAGACCGAGAGCGAATAGACGCCGAACATGTGCAGCGAAAGGCCCAGCAGAACCGTCAGCACGAACCAGCCCAACGCCTGCAGGAGATCCAGTCCGAACCGCGCCGTGTTGTTAAAAAGCAGACACGCCACCGCAAACGGCGCGACTTTCATGATCATCTCGATGATCTTTGCCGTGATCTGAAACACTGCGTCGAGCACGCTCAACAGCGGCGCAGTGGTCTTCAGCGGCAGTAGCGTGATCGCGATGCCGACGATCAAAGCAAAGAACATCAGGTGCAGCATGTTCGGGTTTTCACCGGACACAGCGGCGAAGGGATTTTTAGGCACAATGGTCTGTACAACTGCCATCAGCGCCTTGGGCGTCGCGGCGCTTGCCTTGGTAGCGTCATCCACCGTCTTGGTGGCATCGGTGGCGTAGCGAACTTTCAATGCTTCCGCCGTGTTCGGGTCAATACGATCGCCCGGTCTGATCGTGTTAGCCAGGGTCAACCCAATGAGAACCGAGATGGCAGAAAGAATGAGGCAGTAGCCGAACGACTTAAGTCCTACGCGCCCGAGTTTGCGGATGTCTCCAATCCCTGCGACACCAACCACGAGAGATGAAAACACCAGCGGTACGACGATCATGAGCAGCAGTCGCAGAAATAGTTCACCGAGCGGCTGCGTGAAGTTGTCGATCACCCAAACCACTCGCGGATGTGAACCGCCAAAGATCCAGTTCACACCGACTCCCGCAACCACGCCTACGGCGAGACCAATCAGAATGCGAGTGTGAAGCGCCATTCCTTTCGGCTTGTCAGCGGTCGCTTCGTCGAGATCAGTGGTGACCTCGCGTTCAAAAGCGTCGGAAGGTAGGCGTCGATTGTTGGGTTTGTTTTTGTCAGCCATGGAGGGTTAGTTTCGAGTTTCGAGTTTCGAGTTTCTAGTTCTGGTCATAGGCGGCCAAGTGTCGGTTTTCGTCGAAGTCTTCGAGAGCGGTTGTCAGTCGCTCAATCAAGTTACAGTTATGATTCGCGTTCCGAGCTGCTCGGTTTTGAACTAGAAACTTGAAACTCGAAACTCGAAACTTTCCTTTCTATCTCCCCCACTTCAGCTTGGTCCGCAACACTTCAAAGTAGTTTCTATTCCTCGGCTGAATCAGATTGAAGGGGGTTTGGCTCTTGCGAATGATGACTTTGTCATCGACCTTCAACGGAAAGC
>JANNON010000022.1:0-2054 GCA_031399105.1 Blastocatellia bacterium
GACCCGGTCGCTAGCGCTCCTCGGTTCTGATTAACCCGGCAGCTTGCGCGGGTGGAATGACTCAAGACGCGGCAGCCTTCACTGTGACCAGGGTGTTGGCTTACGCACCCAGCGATGATCCTTCAACTCGTTTAACAGTTCCTCCGGCAACCGGCCAGCTTCACTCGCGGCGATATTCGCCTGCACATGAGAAAGCTTCCGCATGCCGGGAATGATCGTGGTCACCGTTGGATTACTCAGAATAAAACGGAGCGCTAACTCGGGCATCGATATTTCTTCATCGTGCTCCCGGTTCCAGCGATCCAGTACCGCTTTCAACTTTTCGGCGCGTTCAACGCTGGGAATTAGATTGTCGGGAACAAAATAGGTGTTACGCCAGTCGCCCTCCGGCCAGCGACTGCTCTTCGTCAACGTGCCGGTCAAAGTGCCCTCGTCAAACGGCACACGCGCGATGACCGCCACTTTCATCTCATCGCAAGCCGCAAACAGATCGTCTTCCGGGTTCTGATCGAAAATATTGTAGATGACCTGGACCGCGTCGATTTGTCCGGTCCTCACCGCGCGCACACCATTCCATGGCTCCCAACGATTAAGGCTGATGCCGATCGCGTTGATTAGTTTTTGACTCCGCAGATCGTCCAACTTGTAAAACCACCGATCGTCGCGCAACCACTCGTCATCCCACGTGTGAAATTGCATGAGGTCAAAACTCTGGAGGCGTGCATTCTCCAAACTGCGGTGAACGTATTCCTCGATGTGGTCCGGTGGATAGGCATTTTTAAGAACAGAACCCGGACTCGCAGGCCATTCCTTATTCATCGGCGGAATCTTGGTCGCAGTGTAGAGCCTTTTGTCCGCGTGTGATCGAACTACCTGCCCCAACAGGTTTTCACTTCGGCCATCACCATAAGCATAGGCCGTATCAAAAAAGTTACAGCCAAGCTCTACTGCCTTGATCAGAGATTGCAGAGACTCCTGGTCGTCAGAATTGGACCAACTGCCCATGCCCCACATTCCGTAACCAATCTCGCTGACCTTCCAATCTGTTCGTCCGAATTGTCTGAACTCCATGTTGCCTCCGTTTGGAGCAGGAGTATAGCGGCATTAGGAAGTGGAAAGAACCATCCGGGGATCAAGAACGAAAGCGGTTTCCCAAAAGAGAATGCGCCCCAAAGCCAATCGGCCCTGGAGCGCATCAAGGATTCGAAGTCCGCCCTGCGTTTGTTAGTTCTGGGTTCGCTGGGCCGCAGTCTGGGAG
Source organism: Blastocatellia bacterium (assembly GCA_031399105.1). Classification (GTDB taxonomy): domain Bacteria; phylum Acidobacteriota; class Blastocatellia; order Pyrinomonadales; family Pyrinomonadaceae; genus PSRF01. Next base: position 1,259 of record JANNON010000022.1, read on the forward strand.
ATCACGATGTTCTCGTCACTGCCTTTGAATGCAACGGCCTTTAGCTCTGCCTTATCGGCACCAGCGGTCATACGAAGCTCGAATGCCCGTGCTTTATTCTCGCGCTTCTCGACGCGCGCCGGCACCTTTGCAATCTCTTTACCGTTCTTGAGAATTGAAAGTTCCGAGGTCGTCTCGTTGAACGACACTGCATAGGTGCCCTTCTTAACGAGTGTGCCGTTCACGTTGATGTCCTGGTTCAGGGTAACTGTTTCTTTCTGGCTCTTGGCAAAGGCCATGACGCTCGTCATGACTGTAATCAAAAGCACTGCTGCGATTCGGTTCACTCGGGATGTCATCTCATTACTCCTTGGGAAATTATATTGCCGCATTTAGTTAGTGCCGCCATTAGGGAGAACTTACACTCGATCTCTAACGAGCATCACGTTTCGAAGTTCCTTAATTCTTTGATCAAGTCTCTTCATCTTAAAGACGTGTTGCTCTCATGGTTGTTAACACCTCAGTCTGGTTCATTGTGACGAAAAACTTTTAGCTGAAAAAATAGATGGGCCAACGAAAGTTCGTATGACTTTCTTTGCGTATTCCCGTAACGCTGAAGCTCTGAGTCTTAAGATTTGCGTAAGGAGAACTTTAGACTGCGTGCAAGGTAAGGCTGCTTGAAATGCGCTTACATTGAAAGCTTGAAAAGGTTCCACTCGTAATGGCTTTGCACAAAAAGTGCCGGCAAGTGGGGCGAAGAGAAGCATCAGAACCGCGGAGCGCAGCGACCGGGTCGATTCAGCACGCAATGGACTAG
>JANNON010000838.1:0-5164 GCA_031399105.1 Blastocatellia bacterium
AAGCCGCTGGCGCAGGTCCGCTGGATTTCCCTCTTTACTGATGATGAAACTGCCGGCGTTGAACTGCTCGGTCCCGACTTTGAATGGGTCTTCCGCAGCGCTCATCTTCAGATCTTTAAGCCGGAAGCGCAGCGTCGCAAGCGTGTTGTCGGTGTTGTGATTGACTACATAAGCAACCGGATCGCCGGGACCCGTAACTGCGCCGATTACTTTTGCGTCACTCGTCAACAAAGACATCGGCGCTTGCAGGATCGCTTTGTCAGTCACGCGAACGGTCTTCACATTGCGCATCGCTCCCATGGTCCAACCGGTGTCGTCATAAGGTCGCGGGTCGTTCACGTTGTAGTACTGCGTGTCGAGGAGCATGTCCGCCATGCGCGAGTAAGGCTGATCCATGCGCACGACATACGAGCCCGCGGGAAACTTCTGCGCGGGAATTGAAATTTCCTTGTCAGCCCGTTGCACTTCGACTCCCATGAGTCGCAGCAGGTTCACCATGTCAGCCGCTTCGACAAGACGCGACTGGTTTGCCGGAACAACCCACGCTGCGGGGCCTTCATTGGTGGCTTTCGCAACGGAACGCTTGCTCTTGATATAGAAGTTCTGCAGAAAGCGCTCTTTGTTGTTCGCCACGAAGTTAATCGCCAGCAAGACTCCCGACTGCTGCATGTTCACATTGTTACGCAACGACCATTTCACACGCGGGTGCGGCGGATTCGGTCGATACCATTCGCGCTGGGCCTGTTGGTTGATCGTGCGATCCATGGTGTCTGCCCCAAACGCGCCCGTATTACCGAACGTCTCGTAGAAGCGGCCAATCGCGTTATGCCCGTTCGCGACATAGAACATGTAGTTCGGCGCCCAACCGTCGTAGAAGCCGTGCGTCCACACACCGGGTACGCCTCGTTTCGTCATCTCTTCAACTTCGTGATAGGCGAGCAAACTCCATTCATCGATCGTGATCGGATCGAGCCACGCGTTATAGGGACCGGTTCCGGTGGACGTGTAGAGAAATGGAACCGACTCATGCAGGTCATGCAGAATGGCCGGGTGATAATCGAGAAAGGTCTTCATCATGTTGCGCGTGAGCGCGAGAGCCATTCCCAAACCGTCGCGGTTGTTGTCATGAGCAACGTACTTGCCCCAATAGATAAGCGATGGGAAATTTTTGCCCGGGTTAGCTTTCCGATAGTTGTAGACGTCAACCTGCCGATCCCGTCCGTCAACTTCCAGCACCGGAGTAATCAACACGATTGCATTCTTCCGAATCGACTGGATGAACGGCGTCTCTTCCACCGCCAGGCGGTAGGCAAGCTCCATCAGCATCTCGGGCGATCCGGTTTCTGGTGAGTGAATCGAACCCGAAGCCCAATACAATACTTTCCCTTCGTCAATTAGTGCTTTAGCTTCAGCATCGTTGGTGTTTCTTGGATCGGCGAGCTTCGCCGTGATCTCTTTGTAGCGATCGAGTTTAGCGAGCGCCGCTTCGTCGCCGACTGCTATCAAAAGCTGCTCCCGGCCTTCTTCGCTCTTCTCGGGCGCGGTAAAAACGCGAACGCGCTGACTCGCCTTTGCCAGTTCGCGATAGTAGCGATGAATGTCTTTTGTGTAGGTGAGCTTATTGGGAGTACCGACGATGTAACCCAGCACCTTGTCTGGCGAGGGCACTTTATCCGACATAGGCAGATGGTCCACTAGCTCAGTCATGAAGTAAGGCTCGGTGGTGTACTCGCGAATCTTTCTTGTGTACTCGTTATCGGCTGGCGCAGCCGCTGTGCTGGCGGACGTTTTCTGCTGCACATTCTGTTGTGCAATCAGGCTGTGGCTGGAAGCGGAAAAGAGAATGAATGACAAAATGAATGCGAGCGAGTAGCGGCCAATTGGCAAGCTAATCCGCGACCAGACAGTTTTTGACGTCATTGGATTGCGCGACTCCATCGAATTTGCTTTGAAGAACTTGATCGGCGTGCGAAGGCAATCTTACGAGGGCAGGCTGGAAGAGTAAAGAGACGTGCTGCCTAAGTTGTGGATGGATAAAGAGCGCAGGTTCAGCACTACCTTGAGAGGGCACAGAGCCGGTTGCGTAGTCTCTCAGTCAGGAAGGTGGACCCTGTCCCCGCTTCAAGTTGAGCAGTCTTCAAAGGCCGAGAAGAGAGCAGGGACAGGGTCCACCTTCCTGACTGAGAGACTTTCCGACAAGCCTCTTTTCAATGCAGCAGTTAGCCTATCGCGCAAAATATTCTCGCCGGAGCAGGCTAACTTCGCTGTTTATGATTCCGAGTTTATCGGAAGTCCTTGATCACAACTACGTCGAGCGTCGCCTTGCCACGAGATATCGCCAACTGCTTACCATCCGAGGAAAGGGCAAAATAGTAGTTGTTGTCCGCGGGGAAATCGGTCAACTGGCGCGGCTTGCCTTCGTCAATCGGCTGCGTGAAGAGATTATCAACTCGAGCGATCCGGCCCTCGTAGATCAGTGAACGACCATCGGCGGTCCACGCAACCTTGCCGTAGCCCAAACTGGGCTGCGGTTCGAATGTCTTGAGCACAGTACCGCCTTCGCTTGATTGCAGTGCGAGTCGCCACGGTTCCGCTCCGCCCGGTTCAAAGTAGCCATAAGCAATCGTTTTGCCGTCCGGCGAATACGAGCCCGGCATGGATAGCTTGTCGCTGATTTTTACTGCCTCGCCACCCTCAACAGAAACTTTCCAGAGGTGGTGATTGCCGTCGCGCCACGAAAGAAAGAGTATCCATTTCCCATCCGTCGAGCAGGAAGGATGACTGGTGGCGTAATCGCCGTCAGTAATTTGCTTAAGGCCGCTGCCATCGCTGTTGAGGCGCCAGACGTGGGTTTTATTGTTGCGTGTGTAATCGAAGAATATGTACTTGCCATCGGGCGTAAGCACGGGACGGCCTTTCGGATTGTTATCGGCAAACAGTTGCTTGCTGTCTGAGCCGTCGGCCTTGATGGTCCAAAACTCTGAGTTGTCTCCAATTTGAGTTGTGTAGATCAGACGGCCGTCCGAGAGCCAGGAAAGTCCTGCGAGCCCGTCAGTTTTCCCATTGGTTATTCGCTTTGCCTTAGCTGACGGTTCCCCTACACCAGTGACCCAAATCTGCGCCGAAGTATCGGACATCGCCGTGACGATGGTCTTATTGTCCGCTGCGATTCCGAGACTCACGCGCCCGTAACCATTCAAGTCGTTGGTCACGCGCCTTACTGCGCCTTCCGGTTGAGAGATGAACCACAACTGGCTCCCGACTCCCTCCTGCAAGTCACTCGAGGCCAGGGCAACCAGACCACTACCATCACTAAGCCAGGCTACGCGATAGACCTGGCCAAACCACTTATGCGATGTGAGCGGTTTCGGTGTGCCGCCATCAACTGGCACTCCAAGTATGGTCATGTAGGTCCCGCCGGTGTCTGTCCCTGCTCCGCAAGCGATTAACTTGCCGTCCGGCGACCACGAGGGGCCCGACTCGCTGAACCAATCGTTCCCCTTCCGAGTGGCAAGCAACCGTTCGCCACTGCCGTCGATGTTGGCAATCATCAGCGAAGCGGCGCCTTGCTCAGTGACAAATCTGATGAAAGTGAAGCGCTGCCCATCTGGTGAAATGCTGATCGGAGTGCCAACGTTTTGAAGCAGACTACGCCGCGTGCCGCCGAGAATCGGAACCTGGTAAAGAACGCCGTTCGGATTTTGAGCGTCTCGCCAGACGTGATAAACGAATTCTCCGTCGGGTGAAATCGTTGAGCCAATCGAACTACCCTCGGCCGGCGGCACAATTTGTACATCGCTGCTGGTCGAAATCTGTCGCACCCAAAGACTTATCATTCCACCCTCGGCCAAAGTGAATACGACATACTTGCCGTCCGGCGAGATGGAAGTGCTACCGTCAATAGAGGCGCTGCCAACGCTGCCACCACTCGTGAGGCGAGTGATCTTCATTGCAGATAGCGACGGCCCCTTGAGTTTCACCTCCCTCCTGGGCCAGAAATAAGCTCCGGCTCCAACCAGCAACAACAAAACGACGACACTGATGAGAACCGCGCCGGTTTTATGTCGTTTGATCTCGCTAACGATGTATTCAGCACTGCTGGTGGGCCGTCCGCCATCAAGCGAGAGTGTTTTGCTACCCGTCTGAGTGAGAGTGATCGCTCCCGATCGGCTTGCCGTAGGTCCGCCGGTGTCAGGTGATACCGAGCGCTCCATTTCGTTCTCAAAGTCGAAGCGCTTCTTCAACCTTCTGAGATCGACCAATAAGTCTTTGATGGTCTGGTAACGCTCATCACGATCCTTCTCGAGTGCTTTCGAAACCAGGTCCACCAGTTTGTCTGGAACTTCCGAAGTGTAACGGGCGATCGGCGGCGGCTCAGACTTCATTATCGAAGCGATCACGTCGGCGGACGTTTCGCCACTGAAAGGTGTTTGTCCCGTCAGCATCTCGTAAAGAATTGCGCCAAGGCTCCAAATGTCAGTGCGCGCATCGACAGCTTTGCCCCGCGCTTGTTCCGGAGACATGTAAGAGACCGTGCCCATTACGGTCCCGGCGTCGGTGTTCACCAAAGCGCGCGTTGGTGCTTCCGTGTCGGCCAACCCGGTAGTTGGTTCGGTAAGTTTGACCAAGCCAAAGTCGAGTACCTTTACAAAGCCGTCGCGACTCCTGAGCATGATGTTTTCAGGCTTGATGTCGCGGTGAATGATCCCAGCTTCGTGAGCAGCCACAAGCGCCGACGCAATCTGGATTGAGATCTCAAAAACTTCGCCAACACTCAACGGCGACTGCTTAATCCGCTGGCGCAGCGTCAGACCATCCACGAATTCCGTGGCGATGTAACGCGTTGAATCCGTATCGCCAATCTCGTAAATAGTAATGATGTTTTGGTGATTGAGGCTCGATGCCGCTTTGGCTTCCTGCACAAAGCGTCGCATGCGCTGTGGGTCGCCGGCGAGTTGCACCGGCAGGATCTTGAGCGCGATTGTCCGATCCAGTTCAGTGTCAAAGGCGAGATAAACTTCGCCCATGCCACCCGCTCCGATTTGCGAGCGAACCTCGTAACGACCAAGTCTGGTACCGGCGGTGATGGGCATCTCAGGTCTCGGGGCTCAGGGCTCAGGACTCAAGTCTCAGGTCTCAGGTCTCAGGTCTCAGGTCTCAGGTC
>JANNON010000841.1:0-1610 GCA_031399105.1 Blastocatellia bacterium
CGAGAATCGTTTTTGTCGCGACTGGGTGATGTGGAGTTTACGGAGTCCTGTGCAGCAGTCATGTATGCGCAGCTTTCTCAGTCAAGGTCTGAACTATAGCCGGTGTTATGTCTGCGAGAGTCTTGATACGGTTCGCTATCACTTCCTTTTCAGCTCCCCAGACAATGGTTGGAACCTTATTCAGCGTGTGATTGCGCGAAGAGAGATCTTCGATGTTGCCGTGATCGCTGGTGAGTATAACCGTAGTGCAACGCAAATCAATGCGACTGAGAAGCTCTCTAATAAACAATGCCAACTCTTTAAGCTTGAGTCGGGCGCGATCGAAATCCTGGGCGTGGCCCAGCTTGTCCGTGATGAAGTATTCGTAGAGTGTGAAACGATTCGCGGACACGATGCGTGCGAGAACTTCTGCGGCATCCGCTGCCGAACGGAGCTTAGCGTCAAAACCAAGCGAACCCAGGATCTCATTCGTAAAATCATGAAAGAGGGCTTGGCCATTTCTTAACTCGTCGATGGTCCGAAATGGAATTCCCGCTGCCTCCATTGCCGCCGTGGTTGCCGAAACCCAGCGCGGCCGCTCTTCAAAAAACTTTGTCCGGTAGGCGTTAGCAAAAGTCGCGCTAACCCCGGCGTTCTTGAGTTGGAGAAAGATTGAGTGTGCTCCAATGATCTCTCGCATTGCGGCGTTCGGAAATCCTTGCTTGTGATATCCCAGCTGCAGCGGCGCATTCACGCCTGTAAGAATCGTAGTTTGTCCGGAAGCACTCTGCGGACGGCCTGCTACGCCGAGCCGGGGATCGGTCGGGACAACGATTCCTTCAAAAATAGTCGGGGCAAATTCACCGGCAAATATTGCCAACGGCTCAGCATCTTCCAGGCCATCAAGCGGATTGAATGCGCCCCGCTGACCAATCCCCAGACCGTCGATGAAGAAGAGTAATACCGAAGGGGTGTCAGTCATCCGTTAGCAGACCACGGTCGCGGTAAAGGTTGATTTTGGTATGCAGGGTTTTGAAACTAATGCCAAGCAGTTCAGCGGCGCGCCGCTTATTGTTATTCGTTTTCTGCAGTGTGCGCATGATCATCTGGCGCTCGACTTCGTCAATCGGAGTGCCTACTGGCAAGGTGATCGTATCCTGCTCACGAAGTTTTTCTCGCTGCTCGATTGGGTAGGGAGCGAAGTGATGTCTTTCGATCTGCTCGCCGGAACAGATCACTACGGCGCGTTCGATTACGTTTCTCAGTTCACGCACGTTCCCAGGCCAGACATGATACTGAAGCGCTGCAATCGCCCCCGCGCTAAGAAAGCGAGCGGGCCGATCGTGTTTATCTGCCAGGTGAGTCACCAGATGCTGGGCCAGCAGCGGCAGATCTTCTTTGCGGTCCTTCAACCCCGGCAAATGCAGGCCGAATACGTTTAGTCGGTACAGCAGGTCTTCTCTTAACTTTCCTTCTCTGACTGCGTCCTGAGGATCGATATTAGTCGCGGCCAGGATCCGGACATCGACGCCAATCTCTTTGCGACTGCCAAGCCTTCTGATGGCCCGCTCTTCTATCACCCGCAGCAATTTGGTTTGCAGCAGCGCGGGCATTTCGCCAATCTCGTCGAG
>JANNON010000850.1:0-8752 GCA_031399105.1 Blastocatellia bacterium
CTGCTTCAGAGCCACTGCGTAATCAAACGCGAATGCCAGTCCGAACGCGGTGTTCGGATGCACTCCGGTACGAATCGGATAATTTTGTTTCGGCAAGAACTCCAGGTAGCGGACAACAAACGCTTCTGCGAGTGGTGCTAAGTTCTTCGACCAGTTTTTGCCATCCGGGTCGTCCCACGAATTCAATTCTTCCGCTAGCTTAAGCAGCCAGGCCCAGCCGTAGGTACGTTCAAACGATTGACGATTAGGTTGTTTGAGATAAGCAACCTCTCCGCGAACGTCTTCGGCGGAAAGGTTCTCATTGAGTGCACTGCGAATTTGCGAAGCCTCGGGCAGGTCGGGAAATAGTCGCAGTAGTCGCACGAGCATCCAATGTCCGTGCACCGAAGAGTGCCAGTCGTAACAGCCATAGAATGCCGGGTGAAGTGCTTTTGGGGATTTCACCTCACCGCTATCACCCATGACATGTTCGGGTTTATTGGGAAACTCTTTAGCGACGCATTTAAGCGCAAGTTTCGCAAACCGAGAAGCCTCGTCGCGTCCTAAGACAAGCTCACCGTTCATCCCCTTCTCCTTCGACTCTTGCCCGACCACTCCGGTGAAGATGATCAGCACCAGACCAAAAGCCGCCAAAGCTTTTCTTCTGCGCACGTTGCTACCTCCGAACGATCTGCCGTTGGAATCAGTATCGATGTGACGGACGTCCGACGTGGATGTGTGGGCCGGTTGCAGTTCCCGGAATTGCCCCTCGAAATGCCAGGAACGGTATGCCATTACTGCGAAGGAAGTTGATTAACGCTTGTCCCTCGACGCCATCCGGATGGATTGAGAGATCCATTGCGTTGCGATGATCCAGTCGCCAGCGATCGTGAATCGCGCCCTGACCGAATACAGCAATCGGCAACTGCCGGTTAAAGCTGTCCTGGAAAAATCGTTGCACTTTCCACGCATCAGCAAGCGACCATGAGTCAGATCCATTAAAACGAATGTAAGAAGCGGTGCGGACCAGCGAGCCCCGGGCAAGTTTGCCCGCTTTTGCAATCTTAGCTTCGGCGTCAGCTTCTACCAGGGTGTTTGCAATCTGCGTGTCGGCAGTCTCCAGTTGTTGTCTTGTCTGACTGACTTTACTGTTTGCTTCGGCAACCTGTTTCTCAATTTCTTCCAGTTGGGTTCTCGAGATCAACCCTTCGAGCTGCAACACCCGTGACTGCTCCAAACGTACTTCCTCTTTGCGGGCATTATGCTCGTAGATCGCGAGGAGCTTTGTCAGTCCCGCCTTGTACTCTTTCGTTGCCTTTACAAACTCTTCGCGCAGGATCGCTAACTGATTAGAAGGTTTTGCGGGCCTGGCATTCTTATTTGGGACCGATCGTTTCTGGGCTGAGGCGGTTGTGACGCTCAGCAGCATTGATATGCCGAGCAGCATGGCACTCGCCGTTCGCACAACTATGTTTCTTTTAGAGTCTAAGTTCACAGCCTTGTTGATTCCCTGCTCACTTCTGTTTGGCCGCTCTTTCCAGTTCTGAGTTGAGTTCGCCGCCTACCAGTATCGCAACTCCTGTCAGATAAAACCAAAGCATCAGAATTATTAACGCTCCCAAAGAGCCGTATGTTGCGCTGTAGGAGTCGAAAAAGTGCAGGTAAACGCGAAATCCGAGTGAAGTCAGGAGCCACAACACCACCGCCAATAACGAACCCGGTGTTATCCAACGCCATTTGGGATTTGTAAGGTTGGGAGCGATATAGTAGATAGAGCCAAAGGCGGTTAGTAGAAACGCCAATACAATTGGCCCCTGCAGAATTTGCCACGCAAGTTTGAAGGTACCTCCCAAGCCGATTGCCGCGGCAATCAGATCGGCGATCTTGCCGCCATATAAAACGATAACCAGCGCTGAGATGATTAGGAGGGCGAGTAAGACTGTCAGGCCGACAGACGTTAGTCGGACTTTCCACCACGGCCGAGTCTCCTCGACATCATAGGCAATATTCAATGTCTGGCTGATCGCGCCCATCCCGTTCGACGCGGCCCAGAGCGCAGCCAGTAGTCCAAACGAAAGTTTGCCGCCGCCTTTCTCTTTACTCACCTCGTTGAGGGTAACGTTTATAAGTTCAACTGCTGAGGATGGCACTACGGTCGCAAGATAACTCAAGAGCTGATCACGCAGTTCTGAGCCGGCGGAGGCCCAATAGCCAAGCAGTGTTATAAGAAAGAGCAGCAGAGGAAATAAGGCCAATAGAAAGTAGTAAGCTAGCTGTGCCGCTCGTCCAAAAATGTCGTCTTCGTTGACCTGCTGCCAAACTCTCTTCAGCAGTTCTCCCCAGCTCAATCCTGACAAACGCCACATACTGAGCATTCGATTTGCTCCCTTTGTTGGATACCAGGCTCGGAGGAACGAAACGGAGGGGGCGTAACTAATTGGGCGCGAGCGCTCGAGAGCACTCGCGCCGAGGAATTGCTTGCGTGTAAGTGAAGCCGGAGGTTACTTCACCATTGTTCCAGTGCGACTCCAGCGAGTATTTTTTAAGAAGTCGATTGGGAAGAACCCGCTTACGGGAGCACTTTCGTCGTATGACCAGTAAACAAACATTGCGCGACCAATCACGAGATCGCGCGGCACGAAGCCCCACCAACGGCTGTCTTCGCTATTGTTTCGATTATCTCCCATCACAAAGTAATGCCCTTGCGGAATCTCGATCTCGCCGTTCTTTCCTTCGTGCTTAAAGATGTCGTAATCCTCCGCAACGAAATCCGGACGCCAGTAGACATCGTAACTCTCGCCCGGCTTTCGAGCAGGATCGTTCTCGATCTCGAGCGGTGCCTTATCATTATGATCCAGGGCTTCAATGCGATGCTCGGGAAGGATCTGGTCATTAACAATTACGTCGCGGCCTTCGATGCGAATGCGGTCGCCCGAAACACCAATTACGCGCTTCACATAGTTGGTCGTGATTGGTTTGTTGTCAGGCCGGTCATCACGTCGAGGATCGTATTTATTACCGGGATACTTGAAAACAATTATGTCGCCACGTCTAATCTCTCGCTGCGGCAACAAGGGCAAAGTCTTGCCCGGAGCGAAGATGAACTTGTTTACTAGTAAGTGATCGCCAATGGTAATCGTGTTCTGCATCGAACCGGTTGGAACCTTCACCGCCTGGACGATAAAAGTCATCCCAAACAAGGCCATGATCACAGTGACCACTGCCGATTCGAAGTACTCGCGCAAAATTGACTTCGGCGGCCCAACCGGTTTTGTAGTCATCTCGGGCGCTTGCTTATGACCGTTCCGATTGAAGATCTTAGCGAAGGAAAACGGCTTGCTTTCCGTCTTTTCAGTGGGTTTTAGCTTTGATTGCTCGATGACGGGGCTACTCCTCATTTCCAAATCATCCTAGATACGTAATTGCTGGTGGTCAAGTTTAGCTTTCGGCCAGTAAGGAATTGTCAGTTGCCGGGCCTTCCGAAGTCGTTTTAATCAATTTTAGCGCCTCTTTTGCTGCGGCAGCCTCAGCAGTTTTGATTGAATGCCCTTCACCGCGAACGCTACCGCCGTCCCAATGGACCTCAACCTTAAACGTTCGGCGATGCGGTGGCCCGTCGGTTTCCACTACCAAATAGCGCGGAGCTGGGAGGTGTTCAGCTTGCAGCTTCTCCTGCAGCATTGTTTTGAAGTCGGCTAGCGCTGCGGCTTCCGGACTTGCACGCACGAGTTCAGGATCGAGCGATTGCTCGACGAAGCTTGTGGCAGCGTCGAGTCCGCCATCCAGAAAAATCGCGCCGGTTACAGCTTCAAAAACATCCGCGAGTAGCGCATTCTTTTGTCTGCCACCACTCTTTTCCTCGCCGCGTCCAAAGCGCAAGAACTCTCCCAAACCCAAACGTTGTGAAACTTCGGCGAGCGTCGGCGCACTTACTAAGCGGTGCTTCATCCGGGAAAGCTCACCCTCAGTAACGGTCGGGTACGCTATATAAAGATAGTTCGCCACAATTAGACCGAGTACTGAATCTCCCAGGAACTCCATCGCTTCATTGTGAAGCTGCCGAGCCAGATCACCTTCGCCTGGGGCGACCTGCTCGTGGGCCCAGGAGCGATGCGTGAGACCACGCTCCAACAAAGCGCGATCCTGGAATTGATATCCCAGAATTGACTCGAGGCGATCAAGATCGGAAGGTACGTTCTCAGGGTTTCTCAAAGCGTGGTCAATTGTAACAAACGCCGGAAGCATCGTCCTTTAAATGACAACGCTTCCGGCGAAAAGTTCAACAGCGGGCTATGAAGGTTAGGCCATTAGCCGCGTCGATGATGCCTTTTGGGTTTTGCGGGGGTAGTCGCCGCAGGTTTCGCTGCGGTAGAAGTTGCTGCCGCGGGCTTTGCCGGCGTTTGACCCGTTGTCGACGCCGCACCTGTAGTTTGAGCCGCACCGTTACCGGATGTCGGACTGGCTGTCGGCGTACTCGCCGGCAAACTTGTTAGTGGAGTTGGCTGCGGCGGCAACGGCTTGGTCATGATGCCCGCGACCATCTCGGTTAGGCCAACATCTGAATTGTTGTGCAGATACCTGTACCAGTTCGTCAACGTCGCCATTGACTCATCCTTCAGAGCTTTGTTCTTTGGATCTTCGCCCGCAAGCTTCACGGCACGAGCGTGAGCATCAATGATTCGTTCAACTACTTGATTGATATTCGCGAGCGCAAGTTTACTTTCCGGAGTCTCGGGCTTGTCCTTGAAATTAGCCGTGTAGGAATCCGCGAGTTTAGTGTACACGCCCACTTCATAAGCCTGGCCAAGGTTAGCGTATGTTTGCGGCGCCTTCTTGAACGGTCCCTCGATCGTCGCCGCCTTAATGAAATAAGGAATGGCGTCAGCCGGTGCCGTTGAAATTGTGAAGGTGCCCACGATGTTGTTCAGCCATGAAAGAACTTCTTCCTTATTCAGGAATGGCTTCCAGTCTTCCAGAGCCGTTCCACCTTCAAGCATTTGCAACGCCTTCTTGGAATAGTTAAGCGAGTCGTTGACGTAGGTGGTGTTCTTGTTGAGCGCCAGGAAGTAACCGGCATACCCGAGGTCGATATATGTGCGGAGGTATTCGGGCTCTTCGGCAAGCACCTGCTTACCAAGTTCGATGGCCTTTACGTAATCTTTCTTATTGAAGACCAGGTCGGTGACTTGTCCCTTGCGCGAGGCCTTTGCATAGAGAGTCACAAAGTTCTTCAAATAAGTTGATATCTGTTCCTCACCGGCTACGGCCGGGCAGGCCAAATACTTTGAGGCCACGTCGTTGGCTGTTGCCTGGTCAGTCTTAAAAGTCTCACGAAACTTGTTATACCAAGCGAGCTTGTTCTCGGGTGTGCACTGATCCTGCGTCACCGTAGCAGCATTGGCGTTTGTAAAAACTGAAAAGGCGAGTAGTGCCAATGCGGCGCTCACTGCCCGTAACCCAATAGTTTTCTTCATTAGCTTTATTCGAACCTCCAAGATATTTATCTTCACATCACTTTTCGAGGGCCCATGAGTCAGCCAGCGAGGCCACGAACGAGACAATAAGATGCACACTTGGTTTGAGTCGTTGCCGATTTTCGGCACTCAGGCCAAGCATACAAGTTGAGCATTTAGAGCGGGGTGCTGTTCAAAAGGACTCCGCAATATTCCTGCAACTCTTTTGACCTGTCAAGGTCAATGGCGACATGGCTAAATAAACTTAGGACTGACAAAAAGAATGCGCCGGAATCAGCTACTGCCGATCCCGGCGCGATGTTTCTTAACAACCCAGTTTGTCAATTATGGCTTCGCACGACGAGGCCGTTCGTCGGAAGCCGAGGGCGCCGGTGTCGTGGTTTGCGGCGTTTTTGGCTGAGCGGCCTTTTGAACTTCGGTGCTTCGCCGTTCGATGGGCATCAGCACCGGCTTGACCTGGCTAGGTGAACGTTGGGCCTTGGCCGGAGCCGTCACTTGAGTCGCGGTTGTTTTGGCTGCTTCGTCCGACGCTTCTTCAGATGCATTCACCTCAGCCGCGGCCGCTTCTTCAAGTTCACCATCCATCGCCTGTTGAGCTTCTTCCGCTTCCTTCTCTTCTTCGTTGAGCTCGGCCGCCTTCGGATCGTCTGCGGATGGCGTCGTCGCTATCTGTAGGTTTACCGGAGTGCCAAACCGACTGTTTAGCTCGCGATAGATTTGGCCGGCAACGGCGGCGGGAAAATGCTTGCGGCCGTCTGAACCTCGAGCGATGACAACCACAGCAAGCCTTGGATTCGCTAAGGGCGCGTAAGAGGTAAAAAGGCCAAGCCAGGATCCGTGGCCGATGCAGGTCCCAGTTTTGCCCGCTACGGTTTGCAGGGGGTCGTATGCTTTTTTGCCGGAGCCATAATTCACGGCGCCAACCATTCCCGGCACCATGCGGCGATAGTTCTCCTGATCGATTGACAGCTCGCGTCGGACTGTCGGTTTGAACTTGGCTATTTCCTGCGGCGTTCTGGGCACTTGTGGCGCGAGAAGTTTTCCGCCATTTGTCATCGCCGCAACCAGTGTCGCCAATTGGAGTGGCGTCACTTCAAAGTCATCACCATGTGACCACATGCGACCGAGCGAACGCGATTTGTCCATCGGCACTTGCCCAGCATATTCATTGACCGCGTTGACTCCGGTCTTTTCACCGAGTCCCAACTCACGTGCATACGCAACCATCTTCTCAAAGCCGATCTTCGAACCCACCTGTTGGAAATAGGTGTTGTTTGAGTAAGCCAGCGCATCGGTAAGATCGATGCGATAGCGATCGGACACTGCCGCCGTATCCTGAGGGTCGATCACTTTTTCATTCAAGCCCGCCAGGCCGGTCAAGATCTTGATAGTTGAGCAAGGCTTGAATCCGCGCCGGAAAGCCCACTCCTGATTCACGGCCGTATAGATTCTACCGGTCATTGGATCCATGACTACGACGGTGCCTGCGTGGTGGCCCAACGCATTGACGGCAACTCGTCTAACTTCTGGATCTTCGCCGGCGGTGTTGTCCATGGCGATAAAGTTTTTTGCTTCATTACGCATGGCCTGCTCAATCGCACGCTGACGGGCGATGGCGGCACGACGCGCGGCTTCTGCACGACGTCTGGCAGCGAGCGTGTCACGTCGCTGACGGGAAGAAATTCGTCGCAGTTCAGCATTGCGCTCGCGTTTCGTTAACGGTCGCCGCATTCTTCGCTCAAGAGCCCTCAGTGAAGCGCTTTGTTCGCGAGCGACGTTCTGGCGCTGCCGGCGAAGTTCGCGGGCACTTAGCTGACGCGTGCGAGTTCGGCCGCGTCGGCTGCGAGCCACGTTACGACTACTGCGACCGCGAGTGGATCGCGCTTTCGCAGAAGCTTTCTTGCTCTTCTGAGTGCGGGAAGCCTTTTGGCGTGACGAAGTGGATTTCTTCTTGGCAAAAACGGTATCGGAAAGAGGCAGGAGAACAAAAATCGACAGGATGATGGCGTAACGAAAAACCTTAGGGGAATGCTTAATCAAAGTCATCAGGGTCTTACTTACCTTTCTAGGGATTGCTCACCTAAATAGTGAGTTAAACTGAAACTGCTTGAGCGCCTGCTTGTCGTCGGCACAACAATTTTTGCCGCGCCCATCCTCCTGGAGAAAACAAAACCTTGCAGAGTTGAGAGTAATCAAAAGCTCTCCTTAAAGTCCTTAATCGGGCGACCTTCGCTCGTGCAACGTTGAGGTGGGAGATTGTTCCCTAAATGGCGGTCCCTGGGGACATTGATTTGAGACCGGGGCGAATATACCATCAGCCGAAGAAGAGCGGCAACAGAAAAGTAATCTATTGTACAGATTTCGAGCACGTATTGGTCAATTTGGTTTGTTCAAAGGTTGAATGCGACAACGCTTTGCTAGTCAGTCCCCTCTTACATTGCGATGAGAATGCCTCGCTTCACAGAAAGTTTCCGCGCACGTCTGCTTTTCCTGCTTGCCGTGCTGCTTGGGCTGACCCTGGGCGTTCAGTATTACGTGAATCTTCGCTCGGTTCGCAGCAATGCTCATCGGATTATTGAGCAGGAACAAGCAATCATGGCTGGGGTTGCGCTTGGCATCAACAGCTTCGCCAGCGAACAATATCTGGACCAGATGCGAAACCAGCCGCTGCTGGACGAGCAGACCGGTCGCGTAACAAATATTCTGGTAGTCGACGATCACGGAAATGTGCGCGACAGTCTCATGAAGGAGTATGCGCCGCAGGAGAACGATGACGGGACACCTCGCTACACTCAAGTAAAAGATGTCCAATTGCCCGCACTGAGTCGCGCGGTTGAATTGCCGAACCTGAACGAAGAATTACCGGCGGGACTTTCTGCCTCCGGCCCACCAAGATCAGGAGATCCCGGTGCCTTCTATTTCCCCGTCGAAACAGATAAGGGACGTCGCTATGTCATCGTTGTGCTCGGCTCCGCTCGGACGCTGACGAATGTACTCGAGCGCCAGGCCCTGCGTTCAGCTTTCTACACTTTGCTCCTGCTTTTGTTGACGACGTTGGTAACCGGCTATTTCGTCTGGCGTTTTACCCGGCCGATTAAAGATCTGTCGGTAGCCGCACGGCGGGTCGCGGGAGGCGACTTTAGCTATCGAGTATTCTCCAATCGCCGTGACGAAATGGGCTCGCTTGCTTCTGCGTTCAACGAGATGACCACGAAGCTCGAGCGCACCCGTGAACTCGAAGCGCAGTTGCATCAAGCAGAGAAAGGCGCCGTAGTCGGGCGTCTGGCAGCCGCCATCGC
>JANNON010000863.1:0-1541 GCA_031399105.1 Blastocatellia bacterium
AGCAATCCGATTCGCTCTTCAGTAATCTCACCAATGATTCGCACAGCCAGACCTGGACCGGGAAATGGATGCCTGGTCAAGATCTCTTCCGGCACTCCCAGTTCCCTGCCGATCAACCGCACTTCATCTTTAAACAGTTCGCGCAGCGGTTCGATCAGTCGCAAGTTCATCTTTTCCGGTAAGCCGCCGACATTGTGATGGCTCTTGATCACCGCCGAAGGGCCGAGCACTGAAACAGATTCAATCACGTCCGGATAGAGCGTGCCTTGCACAAGATAATCGACACCACCCAACCGTTTTGCTTCGGTATCAAAAACATCTATGAATGTCTTCCCGATGCGTTTCCTTTTATCTTCGGGATCAATCACGCCAGCCAATGTTGCGAGAAAAAGCGGGCCCGCCCTAACGCCAATAATGTTCAACTTCATTCGTTGCTGCAAAATCGCAAGTGTCGACTCAAACTCGCCTTCGCGCAGCAATCCGTTATCAACGAAGATACATGTTTGGCGGTCGCCGATTGCCTGATGAACCAGCGCTGCGGCGACCGTCGAATCGACTCCTCCGGACAGCCCACAAACCACTCGCCCAGTTGGCCCAACCTCGCTGGAAATCTTTGCAATTTGCTCTTCGATCACGGCCGACGGTGACCAATCACCTTTGCACCCGCAAACAAAATATAGAAAGTTGCGCAGAACCTGCGCGCCTAGAGGCGTGTGAGCTACTTCGGGATGAAACTGGACGCCAAAGATCCCAAGTTCGACGTTCTCGATCGCGTTGAGCGCATCGTCAGTGAGTGCGGTTATCCGAAATCCCGCCGGTACCGCGGTTACGTGATCGCCGTGACTCATCCACACATCCATCTCGGACGGCAAGCCTTTAAATAAGATGCTTTCCGGATCGATGACTTTTAGCCGCGCGTAGCCGAACTCCCGACTCGGCGATGCTTCAACCTCACCGCCGAGATCGAGCGCCATGACCTGCAACCCATAACAAATGCCCAACACCGGACACTCGAACGAGTGCAACAAATCCAGGTCTGGTTTGGGCGCGTCGCTTTGATATACGGAAGAAGGTCCGCCGGAAAGAATCAAACCCCTGGGATGTCTCGCCTGGACCTTACTGGCAGGTGTGTTGAAAGGGAGAATCTCGCAGTAAACACCGGCTTCGCGAACACGGCGGGCTATGAGTTGAGTATACTGAGATCCGAAGTCAAGTATGATTACGGTTTCGTGATTAGCGTTTTGCGTCAAAAAAGAAAACCTCTTGGCGGTGGCGCGCGTCAAATTGGTTTCTGGAAACGATCGAGTGAATGGATTATACGTTTCGCAGTTGATTAGACAAACCAGTCGTAGTTCTAGGTAGTGATCCAGTTTGAGGTCTGTAAATGAATGCGGCGTTAAAGTCATGAGGTCAGTACCACCTCGCGGTGCGTACTTCGCCGTCAACACCGGTCTGCTCTCGTTCGCGCTCGCGATCGAGGGCCGCGAGCGCTGGCGGCGTGTGTGGCGGGAGCGTTTCGCCTGGCTCGTGCCGCACTACGT
>JANNON010000864.1:0-6455 GCA_031399105.1 Blastocatellia bacterium
ACTTTCCGCTCCCGCCCGATAATTGGTGGTTTAACGCGCCCACACGTCCGCGCACTCGAAAAACTTTGCATTTCCGACGTTCCGCAATTCTCTAAAGTCCTTTCTCCGCCAACTCAATCGCACCCAACAACGCTCGCGCCTTATTTACCGTCTCGGCATACTCGTGCGCCGGAATGGAATCAGCAACGATGCCAGCGCCCGCCTGCACCAGCGCATCTCCATTGCGCAACACAATTGTGCGGATGGCAATGCACGAATCAAGGTTGTCTGCGTAATCCATATACAACACAGACCCTGCATAAACCCCGCGCGCGTCCGGCTCAAGCTCTCGAATAATCTCCATCGCTCTAATCTTGGGCGCGCCCGTCACAGTGCCGGCGGGAAAGCAGGCAGCGAACGCATCAAAACGATCCAGACCGTCACGCAACCGCGCACGCACGCTCGACACCAGGTGCTGCACATGCGAGTAACGCTCGATTGACATCAGCTCTTCCACTCTTACTGATCCTACATCCGCAACGCGACCGAGATCATTGCGACCCAGATCAACCAGCATCATATGTTCAGCGACTTCCTTCTCATCGGTCTTCAGATCCTCACCCAGCATCCAGTCTTCGGTTTCCGTGCTGCCGCGTTTTCGCGTGCCGGCAATCGGCCGATAATCCAACCGCTGGCCGTGGCAGCGGACCAGCATCTCCGGCGACGCACCGATTATCGACTCGTTCCCGCAGCGCAGAAAAAACATGTACGGCGAAGGATTAATTGAGCGCAAGGCACGGTAGATTGCAATCGGATCGCCTTCATAACGAGTGGTGAAACGTTGGGAAAGTACAGCCTGATAACAATCGCCGGCAGCGATGTATTCCTGAACTCGGCGCACAGCGTTTTCGAAGTCATCTCGCTTCCAGTTTGAACGCGGAGGTTGCGAAGCAGTCTCCTGAGTGTCAGCGCGTGGAGGCGGCGCAGGAATTGGCGCGAGCAGTTGGCGCTCAATCACTGCCGTTCGCTCGACTGCCTGATCAAAGAGTTCGCGCAACCGTTCCCTGCTGCCTTGCGCCTCTTCGGTAAGCACGATGGAGACTATCTCCATTCGTTGCCGCACGCGATCAAACGCGATGACGTTCCGATAGAACATCCAAATCGCTCCGGTCGCGACGTCAAGCGCCATCGTTTCGCCGCCGATTTCGCTCCCGTTCTGAAGCGCCGGTTCGAACCACTCCGCGGCATCATAAGTGAGAAAACCAACGGCGCCTCCGGCAAAGGGAGCAAGACCCGC
This sequence comes from Blastocatellia bacterium, assembly GCA_031399105.1. Classification (GTDB taxonomy): domain Bacteria; phylum Acidobacteriota; class Blastocatellia; order Pyrinomonadales; family Pyrinomonadaceae; genus PSRF01. The sequence goes on from JANNON010000864.1 coordinate 1,277, forward strand.
GCGAACTGCGAGCACACGTTCTTTGAAATACTCACGGATCCAATCCGGCGCGAGCATGGGGTGGATTTTGGTTTTTCCGTTTTGCTCGACGATCGTGTGCGAATTGAAGCCGCGCACGATCATCTCGGGTTCGACACCCAGGAAAGAGTAGCGTGCGATGCGTTCGCCACCCTCGATCGATTCCAGCAGAAAGGCGTATCGCGCCTCGCCGGCAAGACGAAGAAAAGCGCTTACCGGAGTATGCAGATCGGCGAGCACTGAACGCACCACTGGGACCACGTTGCCCTGCGTCGCTTCGCGTTCGAATTCCTCAAAGGTTGCCGGTTGGATTTCAAGCATCCGCGTCTAGATCAAGCGATTCGCCGCCAGCCAGTGACCGCCATCAACGACCAATACGGCGCCATTGATATAACTCGCCGCATCCGAGCAAAGAAAGATCGCGGCGTTCTCAATGTCAGCAACTTCACCGAAACGCCTGAGCGGAATGCGTTGCTGTAGCTTCTCTTTGATCGGCGCCGGCACCAGGCGTTTCATTCCTTCGGTGTCGCCGATTGGTCCAGGCGCAATTGCGTTTACGCGAATGCCATGAGGGCCCCATTCAACCGAGAGGTTTCGCGTCAGCGCATCGACCCCGGCTTTTGCGGCGGAAACGTGAAGCTGCATCGGAGTGCCCAGATAGTGCAAGGTAGCGCTGATGTTGAGAATCTGGCCGTGGTTCTTCTTCAGCTCGGCAAAGGTTGCGCGACAAACGTTGAACGTTCCTTTCAAATCAATGTCCACGACGGTGCCGAAGCCGTTTGGTGAAAGCTCTTCAGCAGCACAGAGAAAATTTCCTGCTGCACCATTCACCACGATATCGATCTTGCCGAAGTGTTCAATAGTGGTGGCAACTGCCTTTTCAACTGCTTCCGTATCACGAACGTCAGCGGCAACGGCGATGGCCCTACCACTGTTCTGATTGATTGCAGCAGCAGCAGGTTCGAGATGTTCGAGCTTGCGACTGACGAGGGCAACGGCCGCGCCCGCTTCCGCAAGTGCGCGAGCGACGCCGCCAGTGATTCCGGTGCCGCCGCCGGTGACGAAAGCTACACGGTCGTTGAGTATTCCTTCAGCAAAGATTTTGTTTGGCATAGGTTTAAGTAGAACCGAAGTTACAGTATTTGCAGCTTACCAAAGAATGCAGGTCGGGAAGATTTGCAGGTCAGGAAGGGCTTCCCCTCACTCGAAATCATCTTGAGACATTTGCAGAGCGGGGGTAAACCACCCTTCCTAACCACAAGCTGATCAATAAGGTCTTTTTCTTTCGCTGAATTTCAACTTCCGGCGATGAATGGTCGCGCCTGCACGATGAAAATTTGCCCCTTCATGTAAGCCCATTCTATGTCCTGATCGCGAGCACGAAACACGCGTTTGATTTCCGTTCCCGCCTTGACCAATCGCCGGATCACCTCATCGGTCAGCACGGCGCGTTCGCCACTAATCGGCACTTCCTTCACACCGCCGCTTTCATCAAACGTCAGCAAGCTGTCCTCAGCCGAACGGGTCAACACCTGAACGGCATTGGTTCGCGGCCGGAAGATTATCTGCTCCGCAACTCGCTTCCCTTCGACTACGCGAATGCCCAAACCGCGTTTCGCGCTGATGTAGATGGCGCCCTTGTTCTCGGTGTCGAAAGGGTCGGTCGTGATCATCACACCGGAGCTCTCAGAATTGATTCCTTCCTGAAGCAGCACCGCCATGAATGTTTTCGAGTGATCCACACCGGCCCGCTCGCGTGCTTCGTACGCCTCGAAGTTCCAAAGCGAGGCCCACACAGTTTTAATGGCATCGATAAGTTCCTGCTCGCCTTTCACGTTGGGGACCGTAGTGTACAGGCCGGCGCCACTGAAGTTAGGCAAGTCTTCTGAGTTTGAGGAACTGCGAACGAAGAGTCCCTTTCCCGCATACTCCTGCCGCGCGCGGTCTAGTACCTGTGCTTTTAAGGCGGCAGCAACTTCGCCCTTCTTGATGCGATCGCGCATGGCCGTCAACCGTTCGCGACGATAAGCGGGGTCATGAACGAAACGCTGATCGTTGAGCATCTCGTAGATCGCGTCGTCGAGTTCGTTCTCTTTCATGAACTCGTCGTAGTAGTAAAAAGGAATGGTAAAGCCGCTCGGCACCACGATGCCTGGAAGTTTTGCATAGGCAACTTCTCCGAGATTCGCCGACTTTCCACCAAAAGCGAGACTCGCAGTTGAACGTTGCGCAGCTAACGAAAGCAGTCGCTTCTCGGCGAGGTTGAATCGCGGCTTTACCACATCCAAACGAACGGCCAGTCGTCGCTGATACTCGCGCAACTGATCTATGTCTGCCCGCTTGATTGAATAGCCATCACGCCTGGTCTCAAAGCTCACCCACCAGCCGTCATACTGTTTTAGCAATTCGTGCGCATTCTTGAGATAAGCATTGGGCACACCCCAACCCTTCGCCAGCAGATTGATATGCGAAAGCGGAGTTGAAGGTTGAGCTGTGATGATGCCGGCAACGGGCGGCAGTTGAATTGGTACTTCGTCGAGCACCACGATCTCGTTGAAGCCAATCTCAACATGTTCATCCAACTTTCGGATCACATGAATCCGACCAATCCCGCGCGCGACGTTCAGCGCCTGATAGTCCTGTTCTTTGTTGATATCGCTTTGGAGAATGCGCGCCAGTCCCGGGATTCCCTTCGATGCCTCGTCCTGGCGCAACGAGTTTGGCTTGTAGGCCACGGGCACGAAAAAGCTCTTATTGATAACTTCGCCAGTGAGCTGGATCTGTTCGGTGGGAATCAGATCGCCTTCCCAAAACTCGAAGGTCCAACGTTTAATCGGAGTTTGAAAAGCGATGGTTCCAAGGATGAAACGGCGGTTGGGCTTTAGGTAGTTGTTTTCGAAAAACTCGCGACCGCGCTCGAGCGAAAGGTAGTTGCCGTTAACGAAGTCTTTATGAAATGGGTAGCGCTTCTTGTTGACGTAATAGATTTTGTTCTTGTTCTGCCGATCAATGACGAAGATCAGGTGTGGCAGTGCGTAAGGGGTTTCCGGATCGTAGGTGACGGCGAGTAAATCGAACTCAGCTTGCGAAGTGACTGCCGGCAGCGAGCGTTTGTCAGAAGGCTTTGGCGGCTGAGCTTGAATCGCGCACGACGCAACTAATATGAGGCTTACTAAAAGGAGTCTGGATGTTTGGGCGAAAGGCCGGGAATCGCGTTTCAACAAATTCATACTTTGGTTGAACCGAACTAGTTTTGAGTGTGACCGTTCCGTCCGTTGCTGATATAGCGCTCGACAACATTGATAAGGCTATTAAGTCGCTCGGTCGTTTCCGCAAGCGCGGCTTCAAGTCGGTTCTGAGCTTTTTCAACGCCGGAGAACTTCGCTTCTGTTTGTTTCTGGAAATCTCCTATTAGATTTACCAACCCGACAAGCGCTCCTTCGAGCCGGCCAACTCGCGCTTCCGCTTGAACCTGACTCTCGCTGAGCGTTTGAATGTTAACTGCAGTCTGGGCTTGTTGATTCAGAATGAATTCCATCTGTCTTCTTACTTCATCGTCTGTCATTTGAGGTCTCCTTCCGCTGTGAGGTTCCCGGCCTCCCGTTGCAGCAATTCTACCAGATCATCGATGTGCCGACGCTCTGTCAGAAAGCTGTTCACGTTTATCCGCAGCGCCCGCCGCCCATGCAGCACAGTGGTTGTTAGCCACGCTTCACCGCCACGTTCGATGCGCTGTTGTAACTGCTGTTGGAGACGATCCTGAACTACTCCCTCGGCATTGCGAACTGATTGAGGCAGAAATTTGAAACAGCAAACGGCGGTTTCGACCTTGCCGAGACGATTGAAATCTGCGAGCTCATCTATCCTGGATCCGAAGTACTCCGTAAGCTCGATCTGACGATCAATGATCCCGGCATAACCTTGTCGCCCGAGAAACTTCAAAGCCATCCACAGCTTGAGCGAGTTGAAACGCCGCGTGCCCATCTGACCGTAACGGAAGAAATCAAACTCGACATCATCGCCGCCGCGATCTTCGTTTAAATATTCTGGCGTGATGTCAAAAGCCTTTCGCAGCACGTGACCACCATCGCGGACTAGCACGGCGCCGCAAGAAAAAGGCACGAACATCCACTTATGAGGATCAATCGTGATCGAATCTGCTTCCTCGATGCCCGCTAATTTTCCACCGTGCGTTTGTGAAAAGGCGAGCGCGCCACCATATGCTGCATCGACGTGATACCAGCAATCGTATTTGCGCGCGACGGTCGCCAGTTTCGCAAGCTGATCGACCACGCCAGTTGAGGTGGTGCCGGCAACCGCGACCACACAGAACGGCAGACGACCTTCGCTAAGATCCTTCTCAATAGCTGCTTCAAACGCCTGCGGATCGACATGAAAGGAATTGTCAGTCGGAATTTTGCGGACGCTGCCGCGACCAAGACCGAGCAGATCCGCGCTCTTCTCAATCGAGTAGTGGCACTGCTCCGAAGAGTAGATGACCAACTCGGCCGGAGCCGCGCGAACTCCTCGTTGACTCAAATCCGCAGCGACGCGATCGCGAGCGCACTTGAGTGCAATCAGGTTTGCTTCCGAACCACCGCTCGCGAGCGTGCCAAAACTCTCATCGCCATATTGAAGTAGTTCGCAGAGCCAGCGAATGACCCGCGCTTCGATCATCGCTGACGTAGGCCCATTGCGCCACGCTCCGGCATTTTGATTCAGCATCGAAGTCAGCGAGTCGGCCCAGACACCGATCGGCAAAGGCGTCGGATTGAACTGACCAAAATAGCGAGGACTGGGAACGAGCATCGCATGCGGAGCAACATCGCGTTCAAAGCGCGACAGGATCTGATCGATACTCATGCCTTGTTCGGGAAAAGGCTCGTTAAAGAGGTTGTATGTGTCGGCTGGCGTTGCTTCCGAAGTGACGCGGCGCGTATCAAGTTGACTAACGAACTCAGTGATAATCCGTGTGATTGCCGAGCCGAGCTGTTGGTGTTGATCTATGATGTTGTCCATGACGATTCCTGGCTGAAGATGTTTGGGCGATGAGGCCTAGCATCTCATGTACTTATGAGATGCGGCAAAGACCAGGCACTTTCACATCGGAGGGATCAGCCACACTGTGAATTCCATGAGGTCAGTACCACCTCGCGGTAGC
>JANNON010000288.1:0-7759 GCA_031399105.1 Blastocatellia bacterium
TTTCCCGTCGCTCGAATTTTAGCGATTGCTCAACACCGGAAAGGAGTGTCACAGAACTCACCGTCAACGGTGTATCCAAATCAACTACGAACCACGAGGTGGGATTAACGATTTTTGCTTCTGCTGTCAGTGTGCCATTGATCGACTGCGAATCTGGATCAATGCGCAAATCCAAATCGTAAGACTTGATGTCATACGCAGCTTGTTCCGGCGTAAGCGGTCCGCCCGACTCGGTGGGACGCACCCCGTGTTGTCTTTGCGCAGAGGCCGTTGTGAAGCTCGCGCAGAGTAGAACGAAAAAAAGTAATACCAGCGACCTGTTCAGTTTCATGTTCGTATTCTACCTCAAAGCCGGTAATGATCTTGTAGCACGCCTACTGAAGCCATCATAAACAGCACGGGATCCATTTCCGTTTTTGACCGCTCGTCCATGACGGAAAGACTATCAAGAAAGCGGACCACCGCAGCGTGATCAAAAAATGGCACCGTGCTGAAGTCTTGACTGCGCAAGGTGTCTTGCAGCAATTCATACATCGGATTACCGGCGCGAAAAGTTGTTGGGGGTGCAAAGAAGGGCTGCTTGGCGCCGTCATAAACTTCCGCCCTGACAAACGGCTTCACCGCCTCACGCAATAAATGCTTCTGCCTTCCGTCTTTGGCCAGCACTGACGCCGGAATGGATCGTGCGAACTCAAACAGTTTGTGATCCAGGAAAGGCAGGCGGCATTCAACAGCGTGGGCCATGTCCAGCCGTTCAGCCGCCAGCACATAATTCACAAACACCGACTTCATCCACAGATAGAGAATCTGCTTGGCCGGTTCACGACCCAGCAGGTTCGCCCGCAACTCGAACTGTCTCAGAAACTGTTTGTAGGGATCGCAATTCCGAAACTCTTGCGCAAAATCTCTGGCGATGAGCGACTGCATTAGTGTGAACTTATCTGCGACGTACTCAACCATGTCAGTGGGAAAAGCCAGCACACGGCTGATTCGCGCGAGCCATGGTGATGTCTGAGCGAGTCGGCGTTCGGTTATGGTTCGCGGATGCAATAGTCGCAACATCAATCGCGGCCAATTCCTTGAATTGCCATTGGTCGATGAACTCAGCAACGCGGCCCGGGCAAACTCGTATCCAGCGAACAGCTCGTCAGCGCCTTCGCCTGCCAGCACAACTTTGTAACCCGCTTGCTGCACTGCGCGACTCAACCGGTACCGTGCGGCGCCGTGTGCGTTGTAATGGATCATCTCGCCCTGCGCGACAGCCGCGCGAAAGACCTCCGCAAAATCCGCATTCGTAACAGGGATCGGCCAGAACTCGGAACCCAAGTGGGCCGCAGTCTTGCGAGCGCTCTCACTCTCGTCGAACGCAGGATGATCAAACGCGATCGTAAACGCTGCGACATTATCGTTGGCGTGCCTCCTCGCTATTCCGAGGACCGAAGAAGAATCAACGCCACCGCTTACGTAGCAACCGACTGGCACATCCGCTCGCATCCTTAGACGCACAGCTTCGTCAAGCAACGCTCTCGTCTGCTCAATACAATCGTTCTCTGATAGATGTTCCGAACTGCCGGCGCGAGGGTAGTTCACGTCCCAATAGCTTTTGAGACGGACCGAGCCAGTGCGCGCGACGAGAACGTGGCCCGGCGGCACCTGACGAACATTGCGAAACAGCGAGCGATCCTGATTCACGCTCAGGAAAAGGTTCTGAAACATCGACTCGCGATCCCAACCCGGTCGAACGCCGGCGGCGAATAACGCTTTCACCTCCGAAGCGAGGTACAGAACGCCCTCGACGTGCGCATAGAACAGTGGCTTGATTCCAAATCGATCCCGCGCGGCGAACAGTGTTTGGTTCCTCTCGTCCCAGATCACAAAGGCAAACTCGCCGCGCAGATGTTCAAGGCATTCAGCTCCCATCTCTTCGTAAAGGTGCAGGGCAATTTCGCTGTCGGATTGCGTCCGAAACTGATGACCGCGTGACTCAAGTTCTTTCCGAATTCTTTCAAAGTCGTAGAACTCACCATTCACGATGATGCGAATCTGTTCGTCTTCGCTCGCAATCGGTTGGGCGCCGGTAACGAGATCGATAATGCTCAACCTTGTATGACCGAGTCCGACGCGGCCGTGCGGCGCCATCCAGTGACGCTGATCGTCTGGTCCACGATGAATGAGTCGACGCGTCGCTCGCACCAGCGCTTCAGGAGCGATTGGCTTTTGGTCAGAGAAGATGGCAACGATGCCGCACATAAGGGTGTAGGGTTAGGGGGTGCAGTGATTAAGACAATCAGGAATCGAGGCCCATGAACTCCATCTGAGCCTTATAGCCAGTGCAGCGAAACTTCATGAACAGTTCGCCGGCCTCGGGCTTCCAGGCACGTCCGGGTACGATTCGTTCCATGCTCGAAAAGACACTGATGGTGCCGCGCGGTTGCACTCGGCGACAGAAGCGACTAGCTGCCTTCGTGTGGAGGCTCTTTTTAAGTTCCTCCTCATATTGTGTTGGGACCCGCATCCACGTCACGCCTTGCACATAAAACTGAATCAGCACGCCTCGCGTTGAAGACAGAAAAAGTTCATCAGGATTAATCTCGCTCGAAAGGCCACCCTCGTTTTCTGCAACGACGCGATAGTGCGGATAAAAGTTTCGTTCATCAATCCAATTGAAAAGCTGATACTGCTGCGCGACGCCAACTATCCACAGCGACGAAAACAAAGTGACCTGCAGCGGCCGCAGTCCTTCGTACCCACTCGTTCTCAATTCACCAGTGCTCGATTGGTTATTAAGATCGTAGCGGGCGCCTACCTCGTTCGCACGCCGCGTGGGCATACGCCACCTGGGCAACGTGATGGAACTGATCATCGCCAGCGTCAGACATACAACGAAGACCAGCGCGAATAAACCAGAGCTTCCAATTCGGGGTTGCATTATCAATGGATGCAACTCTGCGGACGCTCGCCTTAGCCAACTCATTAACTCACCGCCAAAAGGAATCACCATTGCAGCCATACAGGCCACGTTGGCGAAGGGAATCTGCAGCGTCACCAACGTGCCCAGGTGGAACGCCAGCAGGGCCAGCAAAAGTAAATACTTAACGCGGTGTCCTTTAGGAAGAATGAATACGAGTGGAAAGAGGGGTTCCAGTACGAGAGCGCCGTAGTTTAAGAATTTGAGCCACGCCAGATGCTCCGGCCCCCAGTAGTCTGGACTCAACGATATCGGTAGTTTCAAGATCACATACAGCGCATTACCTTCTCGCCACATTGGGCTGGACCACTTCCAAAGACCGGCGACCAGATAGATAAGTGCAAGGTTCCAAAGAAAACACCGCACGGTGGTGCCCGGCACTTTCTGCGCACGCCAACTCTGCCACGCAGTAGTTCGATCGATGAGCCAATCTCGCAATATCAACGTCCGGCCTACCGGTATAAGCAGTAACCAAAACAGCACGAGATGCATGATGGAATCGTCCACATACATCACCAGGAAGTTCCAGCGATAGGTACAGACAGCGATGAGGTAGAGGATGGCGGCAAAAAGTTTGACTCGATAACCCAGAATCAGCGGCACCGAACACAAACAACCAAACAAGAAGATCGTCTGGAACATCCAGAGAGGCATCCTCTCGTTGAAGAAACCAATCTGCGTGAACCAAAAGAGTTTTTTGCTGAGCTCGTGATCTATCAACCCTTCCGGGCCACTGAAATCAGGTGCTTCCAAAAATGTGCGGAGGAAGTAGATGAAAATAAGAACGCCGACTGCGACACGAAAAAGGTCGAGTGGGAGCGCATCCGTAGGCCGCGCCAAACGTTCGCGAAGATAAGCGAGAGAGAAGCGGGAGGTTCCGGAAATGTTCGCGGGGAACGACATCTCAGCCTAACTACAGACTTCAAATCTCAAACCTGCGATCTCACAGACTTACAGTTTTGCCGATAACGCTTCGAGCATATCGACACTCCCGGTCAGCAACGGCGTCATTGGATCATCAATGGTGATGTCGGGACCAAAGACTTCTTTCACATGCACACCTCCAAAAGTCAAAACGCTCACTCTGAAGTAATCTATCGGCGTTTCCGGAGACTGATGCGTTTCCTGTAGCGGTGAACTGTCAACGATCTGCCGGGCCGAGTTCATTAATCCTCGAATCAGCGCATCAATGTGCGCATCGCTGTAGGATGCATCCCAGATAGTGATTCTGCCTCCCGCACCCAACCAGCGCGCGGTGCCGTCGGCGTAGGCCGCGATTGTTCCGATGCCAGCTTGGTTGTGCAGCTCGCAAATGACACCTTGAACTTCGCTCGCGTCTTCAGTTGGCCGCTCGCCAAAGCTCCGTAAGGATCTCCAAGCGAGCAAGCGCACGCGAGATTCTGCATTAGGAATGGCGAGGATCCGGTAAAGCAATTCCTTTGCTGCGGCGAGATCGTCCTGTTGAGAGCTAGCGAACGCAGCAGTGAAGAGTGACCAGGGCTCCGTTCTTGAGCCTTGCAGCGTCTTCGCCATCTCTGCTAGTGATTGATCGGCGAAGAACAGGTCTTTGAAATCTTCGAAGTTGGGTGTGCTCACCTTTAAGATTAAGGAAGCGTGTAATCAAACTCGTAGGAATGCTTTCCGGGCTCGATGATGATCATCATCTTCCCCGCGATTCCTTTTAGTTGATCAGTGCCGGAATCAGGTACCACGGTAATCGTAAGCTGCGGGGTGCCGCGATCCATCGTGCCGCTATGCTGTAACGCAAACGAGCCGGCGCGACCATGCAAGGTTCCGGTTACCTGCTCCATCGCAACATATCCCGCCGAGCCTTGTGTCTCAGTGCTAATGGCGAGCATTTGACCCTTGCTGGTCCCTTTCAAGTCTCCCTGGAACTGCTTATCGAGCAACATGCGCCCGATGCTTGTGCTTGAGCCTTCATCCGGCGACTGTGGCGTCATCTTCACTTCGAACGTTCCCCTGGCGTTTGTGGTCATCTTGGTTTCCCTCTTTGCCGAGCTCGGCTTCTGCGAAAGGCCGCGAGTATTTGTGAAAGTGCCAAAGCCAAGTAGGAAGTGCTGAGTGCTGAGTGCTGAGTTCCGAAGAAGTTTTAAGTTTCGAGTTTCGAGTTTCAAGTTTCTAGTTTTTCGACACCCGCGTTCGCAGTTCAACGCTGTTTGAGACTCTAACTACCAACATCTAACTACCAGACTCAAAAACCAACATCTAACATCCGACATCTGCCATCCGACATCCAACTTCTTCTCATCCCAGCCATTGCAGCACTTCTTTCTCGCTATCTGCTTTCGCGCCACCCACAACGTGAATGAAATACTCTTCCAGCGAGATTGGGCCAGCTTCCCGGCCATCGTCAGCGACTGGTATTCCCTGACGCAGTTCAGCCAAAGATCCAGAGGCCAGCAGTTTACCTTGCGCAATGATCGCGATGTCGGTGCAAAGTCGCTCGACAATCTCGAGCACGTGCGAAGTTAGAAAGACGGTCAGTCCACGCTCGGTCAAACGCGAGAGCAAATCCTTGAGCGTGCGCGACGCAATCGCATCGACGCCTTCGAATGGCTCATCGAGAAAGAGAATTTCGGGACGGTGAATCAGGGCGCAGGCCAGCGAGAGCTTCTTCTTCATGCCGTGCGAGTATTCGACAATCAGTTTCCGCGGCTCGTCCTTAAGGTTCATCACCTCCAGCAGTTCCGGCGCACGCTCAGCAATCTCCTGCTTCTGCAATCCATACATACGCCCGGTGAAGGTAAGCATCTCGGCGCCGGTTAACCGCTCAAACAAATTGAGATCTTCCGGGACTACCCCGATTCGCCTCCGCGTTTCCAGCGGGTCGGTTTCGATGTCACGGCCCAGCACCTGGATGGTGCCGCTGGTGGGCGCCAGCAAACCCGTAAGCATCTTGATCGTGGTCGATTTCCCGGCGCCGTTTGGTCCCAGAAATCCAAAGAAGCTGCCGCGCGCTACGTTTAGGTTGACGTCATCGACAGCGACAAAATCGCCAAAGCGACGCACGAGATCGGTAGTTTGCACGGCCAAATTGTTTGCCGTTGCGAGGCTAGAAGGTTCCTGCATGTGTCGCTTTTGTACGCGTTAGTTTGGTGAGGCGTCAAGGAATCGAGCTGAGCGGAGGAATACGCATCCACAGATTACACAGATTTCACAGATTCCAAGAAAGGAAAACCTATGAAAACTAACAACTGAAACAAAGTGGCTGGAGTTAAGAGGGTCAGCGGCGCGGCTCTCTTTGAATCTGTGAAATCTGTGTAATCTGTGGATAGCTTTTCCTACGCACGCAGCAATGGCTGCGCGTCGTCGGCGCGGACGTAGGCAGGCAGATCGCGATGCGTGCTCATGAGGAAGGCATTTGAACTTGGCCGTAAAGCATTGCCGTGAGTAGCGGCGAGCGGCACCATGCGGGCGAAGGGGGACCAGCCGTAGTAGTAACCATCCTGGAAACTCACGAGCACATCGGCTGTGTGCCTCACCCGCGGCGTGTGTAACGATGTGTACAAGTTTGAGAGCACATCGGGATAGAAATGATCCGCGGTGCTGTCGCGCCAGACCGTATCATCAGCAAACCCGTCCGCGTCGAGTTTGCCTTCCTTAGCAAGCCGGCCCTGAATGCTTAGAAGTTGCAACGGATCGCCCTCGCCGGGCAGGTAGCGGTATGAGATTCCGCTCTGCGAGTCACTGCCGTTTGTTTTCTTAATCGCTCGTCGTTCGATGCGCGCTGAACCATGCGGGCCTTGCAGGACGACCGCATCTGGACCATCGGCGTAGAGTGAGAAATCAACTCCTTCGAGTTCGATCAGCGCCTCAGCGATGTCGGGCGCTGCACTGCTCTCACCCGAATACAAAGCTGCATAACCGCAGAGTCCAAACGCGGGTACCGTTAGACTCTTTGGTTTTGCACCGGTTAGCTTGCCGGCAAAGTTGAAGCCGCGCCGCTCCAAATGAGTTCTCAAACTCACTCTTAAATTCTTTTGCAGATTCATTCCATGGTCTGAAAAGAGCACGATCTCAGTTTCGCGGCCGCAGACACTTTGAATCTCGTTCAGAATCTTGTCGAGCGATTCGAGCGCGACGTCTAAACTAGCGGCGCCGCGAATATGGAGCAGTCCGTCAGTACCTTTCAGAAAAGCAAAGTAGTCACGATTCGGCGGGGCCGCATGAAATCGTTCGCGGAAACGGCGCATGTCGGCGCGCCAGACTCGTTCCGGTGCAACATACACGAGAAACTCGAAAGCCAGCGGCTCCTGATAATCCAGCGACTCCATGTAAGAGGCGGGAAATTTCTCGGGCGAGCGGCGGCCGACATACTTGCTGATACCACCACGCAGTTCGCGCGCGTCGCGATCGAAATAGAGACTTTCGTAACCTGCCGGCGGTGTACCACCGAGCATCGCCGACAACGCGATGTTGGTCATGGTGGGAAATGGCGAGAGCAACCGCGTGGGTGAACCGAAGCCTGCGAACAACCCTCGTTCCTTTGCTTTCAGGATCACCGCGTGAGGCACACCGTCGAGACACAGGAGGAGACGGCGGGGACGGCTAGGGGCGGAGTTTGTAGTTTGTAGTGTCACGGGGAAAAGTTTCGAGTTTCGAGTTTCGAGTTTCAAGTTTCAAGTTTCAAGTTTCAAGTTTCGAGTTGGACTGAGTGCTTTAAACTTAGTCGTTGGGCCATTTTGGGACGGAGTGGCGATGAAGTCAGTACCGAAACGCGGTAGCGTCGGGTCTTGCCGGCGAGTTAAAGCCGGACCACGCATGACAGTT
>JANNON010000915.1:0-8870 GCA_031399105.1 Blastocatellia bacterium
CACCCGGCCGTCGCTGAGCGCGATGCTGCGGTCAGCTCGTTCCGCCAGATTGTGATCGTGAGTAACCAGGATCAGAGTGGCGCCTCTTCGTTGATGAATCTCGACCATGAGCTCAAAGATGTGGCGTCCGTTATTTGAATCGAGGTTTCCGGTTGGCTCGTCCGCCAGCAGGATCGAAGGATTGTTTGCGAACGCCCGCGCGATGGCCACACGCTGTTGCTCCCCGCCCGAGAGTTGCGACGGGTAATGACCAGCGCGGGCAGAGAGGTCAACGTCGATGAGCAGTTGTTGCGCTCGCGCTCGCGCTTCCGGCACTCCCGCGATCTCCATCGGCACGAGCACGTTCTCAAAAGCGGTCAATGAGGGGATCAAATGGAACGACTGAAATACAAATCCGATCTTCTTGCCGCGCAACAAGGCGAGTTCGTCTTCGTTCATGGCGACGATTGAATCGCCGTCAATGCGAATGTCGCCCGCGCTCGGCGCATCAAGACCCGCGATCAAACCCAGCATTGTTGATTTACCGCTTCCCGAGGGGCCCACAATGGAAATGAACTGGCTGTCCGGAATGGTAAGATTCAGTGAGTGCAGAATCGTCAAGGTCTCGGAGCCCGATGGCACCTGCTTGGAAACGTTGGATAATTCAATCATGAAAAGAATCTTTTTCCTTTGCTTACTCGGCTTGCTCTGCATCGTTGGATGCACAAAACAAAGCGCCCCTGCTTCGGAAACGGTTCCGCCAGTAACATCTTCGCCGCTCGCAGGGACGTCAACTACAAAGAGTTTACCCAAGATCGTGGCGTTCGGCGACAGCCTCACCGCTGGGCTGGGCCTGAACGTGAACGAAACGTATCCCACTTTGCTGCAGGAACTCTTGAAACGCGATGGCCATGAGTTTGAAGTGGTCAACTCGGGGATGCCGGGTGATACGAGCGCCGGCGGTGCGCGCAGAATCGATTGGGCGCTCGAGGGTGACGTGCGTTTTCTGATTCTGGAGTTAGGCGCGAACGATTTCTTGCGGGGACAACCGGTGGCGGAAACGAGGAAGAATCTCTCAGATATTATCGACCGCGCGAAAGCAAAGAACGTGAAGGTGCTGCTAGCGGGTATGATCGCTCCTACAAATGCCGGGCGTGAATATCAGGCGCAAACTAGAACCATGTTCAGCGATTTGGCGCGCGAGAAAGATGTGACTCTAATCCCATTTTTTCTGGAAGGCGTGGCCGGGATTGAAAAGTTGAATCAACCGGATGGCATTCACCCGAATATTGAAGGCACGAAACTGGTTGCTGACACAGTCTACAAATATCTGCAGCCGATGCTTAAGTAACATCGCGCAGAGATTGGATTGACAAGCGCTGACCTTAGTGTAGAGAGATAAGGCTGACCTAAGAGGTAGTGATGCAGTTTGAGGTCTGTAAATGAATGCGACGTGAAAGTCATGAGGTCTGTACCACCTCGCGGTAGCGGGTGGGGCGCAGCAAAGCGTTCTTCGGGTTTTATGCTCCATTCAAGATTGCACCCCACCAGCTACCGCAAGGTGGTACTGACCTCATGACACTCGATCGAATGGGCTAATCAGCAAAGTGCATCACTACTCTTTCCAGGAAACTTGTTTCAGCGCAAAAGCCAGGCTCTTATCCTGGCTGGTTCTTCACCGCGCCGCGAACGTTGAGCGCCGCGAGGCAAATCTGCAAAAGGATAAGTGCGTACGCACGGTCATGAAGCCCCCAAATTATCCAGAGCACGTTGCTCAACAGGAATAGCCAGAAGCCCCAGTTTCGTTTGAACTTTCGTTGTGAGGCGATGAGCCAGGCGGCAAAAACTGTTACCGCCATGGCGGGCCACTGAATCCAGTCAATCCAGTTGTACGACTGCATCTTTGCCCCGCTTGTTTTTCAACCTCAATGCGTTCGGCTCGCAGCTTCGCGCTCTTAACGCGGAATTAGTTCCGTTGTCGTCCGCTTCGACTTAACGCGGCCAAGATCCTTCGCATACTGCACCGAGCCGGGCGTATTGTATTTTTCTCGATAGGCCTTATCAATTGCTGCCAGTAGCCGTTCGCTTCGTGGATGTGACGCACGAATCGGAATCTCCTTGCCGTCGACATTGATCACGCCGCGCGGGTCTTCGAGAAAAATGCGATACCAGCTTCGCGGCTGCAAACTCCATGAACGAACAAAAACGCGCCCTTCAACGACAACCGCCCAGATTCCTATGAATCGGTGCGGCTCTTCACCGGCGCGTATTCCGAGGATCTTGCTATCGCGAATTGTTGCGACTATCTCCTTTGGGAGGCGGCGAGCATTCGGCATTGTGAGTTGGCATCCTTGGCGGGCGGGAAGGGTTTGGGAAGAGTCCGTTGTCCGTAGTCAGTTGTCCGTTGCACTTCTGTCAAATCGCACGGGCGGCAGCAATGGGACCAATAATTGGGAAATCAAGGAACTGCCTGCGAACAAAACGGACAACTGACCACGGACAACTGACTACTGACAACTGACAACTGACTACGGAAAACTGACTACGGACTACGGAAAACTGACTACGGACTACTGGCCACGGACAAAAGGCTAACCGGTATAAGCCACCTTGACGACCAGTCCGCCACCGCCGCGCACCAGATAGTAGAGATTTCCATCCGGCCCAACCTGCAGATCAACAGGTGAACTCAAACTGTTCGCAAAGGCAGTACTCGTACTCGTTCCCGGATCGAACTGACGGATCCAGCCGCTACAGAAATCTGCGTAAAAAAACTTACCGAGGTACTCGGCAGGGTAGGGCGTGACGGGCGGATTATAAAAAGTCCCGCCGGTGATGGCACAACCCGTTGTCGCGCCCGCTCCGTGAGCATACTGAAAGAGTGGATCGCGGAAACTCGGATTACCGCAACTACCTTCACAAATATTCCAACCGTAGTTCGATCCAACGATACCGTCGTTAATCTCTTCCCAGGTTACCTGGCCCACGTCGTTAATCAGCATTCGTCCCTGCCAGGGATGGAAGGCGAACGTGTAAGGATTGCGCAAGCCGAGCGCCCAAATCGCCTGATTATCTCCGGTTGCCGAACCCACGAACGGATTGTCGCCGGGGATTGTGCCGTCGCTATTGATGCGCAGAATCTTACCGAGCAGGTTAGTAAGCGTTTGCGAGTTTGACGGAACGGCATTCTCGCCGACGGCGATATAGAGCTTGCCATCGGGTCCGAAGTGAATCGCGCCGCCATTGTGGTTCGTTGCACTGAGATTGTTGAGATTGAGTAACGGGAGCTCACTGCCTCCCACGTCGCCGGTGGCCGTAAAGCGGCTCACTCGGTTGTGAATCGTCGGCGTCGTCGCCGTGTAGTAAACGTAGACGTACTGGTTGACTACGAAGTTTGGATCGAATGCCACCCCAAGTAATCCACGTTCCCCAAAAGAATTAACTGTCAGTGAGACAAATGGTGTGGCAAGCAGCGCGCCATTCTTAATGACGCGCAGTTCGCCGGTTTGTTGGCAGACAAAGATCCGGCCGTCTGGCGCGAACGCCATCGCGGTCGGATTTGCGATGGGGCTGCCGACTGTTGATGAACTGAAACCGGGAGGCAAGACTCCTGATCCCGGTGTCGGCAATGGAGTTGGCTCAGGCGGCGGACTAGCATCAGTGTAGGCCTCAACCTCGGTGATGCGACTGAATCCGCCGAGAGAATTGTTGACCAGCACTCTGATCTTCGTCGTCGTTAACGCACTAAACGTCAGTTTACGCCAGACCAGGTTGTTGCCTGTGATCTGTCCACCTGGCACCAATGCCCATTGCGCGCCATTCCAATAGTGAACGTCAAAGTCGGTGATGCCATAAAGCGAGAACGTCATCGACTCGGTTGGCGGCGATGGTGAGCTGAAATTGTCCTGTAGGGTAAACACATCGATTTCGTTGATCGTGTGTGGACCATTGAAGGCAATCTCCACTGAATCAGGATAGGCGTTTTGAGTGGCATCGTTCCAACCACCGCCGCCACCTGCCCAGCCGCTGCCGCTGCGCTCACCGTTGTTGATTCCAGTAACCGCATAAGCCGCGCTAAACGTCGATGAAGCGGTTGGTACGCCGCCGTTTGAGGCAAGGGCAACGTTGACGCCGATCGTAGGAGTTGGACTCGGCGATGGTGTTGGAGTTGGACTCGGCGAGCCATCGGAAGTGTAAGCCTCGATCTCAGTTATGCGACTGTAGAACGCGAGAGAGTTGTTTACTGACACGCGGATCTTGGTCGTGCTGATGTCTGAGAAGAGGATCTTTCGCCAGACGAGATTGTTGCCGACGATACTGCCATTCGGCACGTTAATCCACGCGCTTCCCGTCCAGTACTGCACGTCGAAACCCGTAATGCCATAGAGCGAGAAGGTCATCCCCTCGGTCGGATTAGACGGCGAGCCGAAATTATCCTGGACCGTGAAGACGTCAATCTCGTTGATGGTTTGCGAGCCGCTGAATGCTATCTCTACCCAGTCGGGATAAGCACTGTCGGTCGCATCGTTCCAGCCACCACTGCCGCCTCCCCAGCCCGCGCCACTGCGATCGCCGTTATTTACGCCGCTAACTGCATAGGCCGCGCTGAAGGTCGAGCTGGCCGAGGCGATACCGCCATTGGCCGCCAGCGCGACGTTCGTTCCCGAAGGAGTTGGCGAAGGAGATGGTGTGGGTGTTGGTGTTGGTGTGGGGGCTCCGCTGGGCGTGTAAGCTTCAATCTCAGTGATGCGGCTGTAATTCGCCAGCGAGTTATTCACTAACACTCGAATCTTCGTGGTCGTCACATCGGGGAAGGTAACTTTCCTCCAGACTTTATTGTTGCCCACGATGGCTCCGCCGGGGACAGTGGCCCAGGCACTGCCAGTCCAGTACTGCACGTCGAAAGCGGTGATGCCGTATAGCGAAAAAGTCATCAACTCAGTCGGCGGAGAGGGTGAGCCAAAGTTATCCTGGATAGTGAAGACATCGATCTCATTGATGGTCTGCGAACCATTGAAAGCGACTTCAACAAAGTCGGGATATGCAGCTTCAGTAGCATCGTTCCAACCGCCATTGCCGCCGGCCCAACCTGCGCCGCTACGTTCGCCGTTATTAACTCCGGTAACCGCGTAGGCTGTACTAAAGGTCGATGAGGCAGTTGCTACACCACCATTTGCGGCCAACGCCACGTTAATACCCGGCGAAGGTGATGGCGACGGTGTCGGAGTTGGTGTTGGTGTTGGTGTCGGGCCGCCGGCAGCAGGGCCCTGGATTTGAATGCCCAGCGGTGATCCTGTTTTGAAGAAGCCGACTGTACCGCCCCCGACTTGCGGCGGTTGATTGGAATCAAAACGGAAGTTATAAGCAGTGCCCCACCGAATCGCGTTCGCGTTCGGATTCTGAGCAAATGTTTCAGTGGTCCACGTCAAGGCGTTAGCTGATTGAGTTGCTATCCACGGAGCACTGCTGTATCCAGCGCTGCTCACGGTGCCATCGTTTGCAAATGGCGCAGGCTGACTTGGAGCGCGAAATCCGATGTTACTGATTGTCGCACCGGCTCCGATGGGCACACTAAACAATTGAATAGCGCGATCGAGGTTCTGGTTATAGACGAGATACTCATAGTGCCAAACGCCGGGTCCAGTATTGGTCACTTTGTAGCTGACAGAAGCGATTCCATCCGAGCCAGGCGCCGGTTCCATCGGAACAAGCGCGGCTCCCGGCCAGGCAGCGACAGCCGGTTTTGTCTGCACTGTGCTGCCTACGGGCGAGAACGTAAAACTGGTGGTGCCGCTGACGTTGAACCGTCGATGCGACGCATTGTTGTACTGATTACACTGGCCGGGGTTCGCCTGACACCAGGCGTATTCGTGCGGCGTCACGTATTGAGCTTCGGCGAAATAGGTAGCCCCGGGATTGAGCGCCGGATTCAGATCCGACTGCTCAACTACAATTCGGTGCGACGTGCCGACGTGCGTATGTCCAGTATGACTATTCGGACTTGGGTTCGATCCCGGGAAGGCTCCAGTAAAGGGGTTCACCCAGGCACGCGAACCCAAACTGCTTTGGCTGGCATTTAAGCTTGCGGAGTATGGGTCAGAGCAACCTGCTCCAAGGAGAGTTCCGGTCCCCGAACTCTGACAACCGAAGCCGCAAATGTTCTGTTGCAAAGCGGTAAAAGCGTGTTTCAACCACGACTGACCGATTTGTTCCAAGCGCTCGTCGTTGTTTGGCCCACCGCTCAGGCGATAGAGATTCTGCGGGATTACCGGGTGATCATTGTTTGGGAGAGCAAACCAGCGCAAGGGTACTGCGCCAGCGTTGCAGGAATCGGTGGCGACAGCTAGTCCAACTTGAGTTCCGCTGCTGCCGAATTGCTGCAGGGCCGGCATATCACCTACGATGACATCCGGGCCTGGCACCAGCGCTCCCAGAGCCGGCATTATTGAAGAGGTCACTTCGCCATCTACCATCTGCGTAATCTCAATCGTTCGCATCGTTGCCGTTACTGAGATTGTTCCGGCAAAGGCTCCGGCTTCATCCGGTCGCCCGAGCAACTCGGCGAACTCTTTAGAAATTAAAAGTCGTCCTTCGTTGATACTCAACGCCAGCTTCTTTGAATTGTAATCGTAGAGATTTCCTTCAATATTGAAGTAAGTGAAACCAGTCTTGGCATCGCGCACGACGAGATCAAACTGCTCACTCCATCCGGTCTTCTCAATAACTAGTTGATTAAGGGAAGCACTCAACGCAGCGGGGACGTCAGCGGAACTGTGGGGAATCAGTGCCATCGAACCGGGTTCCGGTCCGCGCAGGACCTTGTTGAAAACCAGGATCGTAAAGAATGAGTTAGGAACTACGGAAAAGTTTACTGAATTCGTTTTTGCGGATGGGTTATCGCCATTCAACCGCGCGAGATCAAACTCCATGGCCGCGGTTCCTTCGGCGACCATCATCTTTTCGAGGGTGCCAGTATGGATTTCCTGAATAGCTGGACTACTCGGTTTGCTAGTTGTCGGGGTATTGTTTGAAACGTTGCTTGGTTGTTTTAAGTTAGCTGCTGGTTTGTCTGAACCACTGCTGAGAAAAAGAAGCAGTGGGAGCACAAGAGGGGCTAGGATTGTCTTCAACATGGACTCGGATCTCCGGTTTATTTAGTAGAAACGACGAAGTTTTGAATGAGCGGTATAGGGTTTTCGCACGGCAGGTCAAAAAAGTAAAGGTTTTTGGGTTCCGGCCACCGGTAAAATTTTCATTCCAACTCGACTCCAAAAAACTTTTTAGGTAGGGATCGCAATACTCCGAACAGGAATAAGCATTGATGAAAAGTGGTTGTGAAAGCAGGGAAGTGAAAAAGCAGAGATCGATTCAGCTTCCTGTTCTACCGAATTCTCAAACTCAGGAAAGCGGGATTCGTAAATCGCGAACGAGTCGTTGGCGTGCGGCCGCGCTTCTGCTGCTGAATCTGTTAATGATTGCTCACATCATTCAGTGGCGAATCACGGGCACGACCGTCTCTCCGATCGAACCTTCCGAGACGATGGCTACTCTGCAACAGGGAGCGATCAATGCCGGCTTCATATTTTTTGCTCTCGCGATCCTGGCGACGCTGATTGCCGGACGTTTCGTTTGCGGTTGGGGTTGTCACATTCTGGCTCTGCAGGACTTCTGTGCGTGGCTATTAAAAAAGATGGGTCTTGTCCCAAAGCCGTTTCGTTCGCGCCTGCTGGTCTTTGTTCCGCTGGTAGCTGCGCTCTACATGTTCGTCTGGCCTACGGTCTCTCGGGCCTTCTCTTCTCCCGAAGGCACACCGTTCATCCCCGAATTCTCAAATCACCTGGTCACCAGTGATTTCTGGCAAACCTTTCCGCCGGTTGCTGTCGCTATTCCCTTTCTTTTTATTTGCGGCTTTATGACGGTCTATTTTTTGGGCTCGAAAGGGTTTTGCACTTACGCCTGCCCCTATGGCGGTTTCTTCGGACTAGCCGACAGGGTCGCGCCGGGAAAAATTCGTGTGACGGATGCTTGCAATCAATGCGGCCACTGCACTGCGACGTGCACGTCAAACGTTATGGTCCATGCCGAAGTGAAGCAGTACGGAATGGTGGTCGATCCTGGCTGCATGAAATGTATGGACTGTGTCAGCGTCTGTCCGAATGATGCGCTGTACTTCGGTTTTGGTAAGCCGTCCATAGCGGTCCAAAAATCGCTCAAGAAAAACTATTCGCTCTCATGGCCGGAGGAGGTCGCTGCGGCACTCATTTTTCTGGCAAGTTTTCTGGCGGCGCGCGGTGTCTATGGACTCGTTCCGTTTCTAATGGCGCTCGGCACTGCGACGGTGACTACGTTCCTCGCCATGAAAACGTGGCGACTGATAACAGTCAATCAACTGTCGTTCTATCGTTATACTTTGAAGTCGGCAGCTAAAATTCAACCAGCGGGTTGGTTGTTTCTCGGGTTGGCTGTTGCCTGGATCGGATTGAACGCGCACAGCGGTTGGGTGCGCTATCACGAGTACCTGGGCACTGCATCGTTCTTGAAACTTCAAATCCCCGATGAGCTGGCACTGGCTCAGACAAATCCCGACCAGTGGCTCGCTCCAGTTGACCGGGAGAGTATTGGCGAAGGCGCCAGACACTTCCGAGGGGCTGCAAACTTTGGTTTGTTTGAGAATGGAGAAGTGTTAGCAAAGCTGGCGTGGTTTGCATACCTCTCCGGCAATACAGAAGAAGCCGTGGAGTTGCTGGCAAAGGCGGCAAATCAACAGGAGGGTCCGGCGAAAGCGTTGAGTCTTTATTGTCGCGGCGCGATTCTGAACCGCATGGGTCGTTACGAGATGGCGCGGACAAATCTTGATCAGGCGTTAACCGAGCGAGATGATTTGATTCTCG
>JANNON010000013.1:0-2224 GCA_031399105.1 Blastocatellia bacterium
TACCTGAAGCTGGGGTCCCAGAACCATCGATTTGTTCGGCTCCTTGAGTAAGAAGCCTTCGACCGTCTGTCCCTGGGATTCACCCTTCACCCATTCAAGAGGTTCTGACGAGAAAGGGCCGAGTAGCGCTTTACGAAGGTAGCTGGAGCCAGTTTCCTGTGTTAGGAATCCCCACTTTCGCATCTGCCTCCAATTCCAAACAAACCTGCTGCCTGGGATTAGCGCTCCAGCCGCTAGCGAGGTAAAAAGCACCGTTATGAATACCTTTGGATTCGAGTAATTAATGCCAACGTCCTTGCTACCCGCAAGCAGCATAAAAAAACTGATCACTATGGCGGCAAGAAAGGACGGGACGATGTGTTCGGTTTTGAACTCAGGTAGCTTTAATGGCTCGTTCATCCTATACCGCTCAATCAACTGATAACTGAGGAAGGCAGGAATCACTGGAAGCAGCAGATAAAGAAAAGCTGCGGTTCCTCCTGGAAATCCTTTCGACTCTTCTTCAAATCGTCGCGTGAGTTCGATCGCTACCGTTATCGATTGAGTTGTTAGAATTAGCTGGCCAGCTTTGGGCCAGAAGTAATCAGCGGTAAGCACAAGCTTTTGCAGTCCAAAGCCGCGGTCAGTGCTCGCTTTAAACGAGATCGCTCCCTGAGCACTGCCATACGGCGGCACCTCTATCGGAAGAAAGAAACTCTTTTTCTGTTCGGTAATTCCATAAGCGGGCAGATTAACTCTGCTGAGAATGATCGGTAGATCAGATTTGTTTGAAACAAAGAAAAACAGATGGACTTCATCGTCTCGTTCAAGCTTGTCGCGAGCTGGAATCAGCTGCAACTCGACAGTAGGAGCTGCGACTTGCTCAGCTGATTTTCCTACTGCAATTGAACCTGCGAGCAATAGATAAGCACCCAGGATTATTGCCAGGTATCCACGCAGCAACCACGACGTTAGAAGGGAAAGGCCGAGCATGGATTTCAAGTGGGTCTGCATTTCTGTATCTTTGTTAAGAAAGGACAAAAATGATCTAAGAAATGAGGTGCAAGGAACGAGCGAAAGAGTAATTTCGGGTGCAAGATATTCGAGCGAAACACAATAGTCAACGCGTTTCTAAACATAACAACTCAGACTCGTGACCGCCTCTCGGGAAAGGGATATTCTGACGCCATGGAAAAAGACGAGGCTTTGGCCTGGCTCAAGCGGCATGGCACAAAGCAAATCAAAGACGGCATGGCGCGCTACGGCATTCATACCAAGCTGGAAGTGTATGGCGTCGGCGTGGGGACGATGAAAGCGTTTGGCAAGAAGTTGGGAAAGGACCATGCGCTAGCGGAGGCCCTGTGGAAGAGCGGCGTTTATGAAGGACAGATGTTGGCGGTGTTCGTGGAAGATCCCGAGCGCGTTACGCGACGACAGATGAATAGCTGGGCCGGCGATTTTGATAACTGGGGCATCTGCGACACTGCTTGTTTTCACCTCTTCGACAAGACACCGTTTGCCTGGGAAAAGGCGCAGCAGTGGGCGACTTCGCCGCGAGAGTTCGTAAAGCGTTCGGCGTTTGCGCTGATGGCCAGTTTGGTGGTGCATGACAAGGCTGCTCAGGACTCGCGGTTTCTTACTCTACTCCCGTTAATTGAGCGCGGAGCTCAAGACGATCGTAACTTCGTTAAGAAGGCAGTGAACTGGTCTCTGCGTTGTATTGGGAAGCGTAGCCGCGAACTCAATGCTGCGGCAATAGCGGTCTCGAAGAGGCTGGCGGAAAACGAACAAGCAGCCCCGCGCTGGGTCGGTAAAGACGCATTCCGCGAATTATCGAGTGCGAAGGTGCAACAACGTCTCGCTCATCGAGCAAAGTGATCTGTACGCAAGCACTGAAGTACAGTTA
Source organism: Blastocatellia bacterium (assembly GCA_031399105.1). Taxonomy (GTDB): domain Bacteria; phylum Acidobacteriota; class Blastocatellia; order Pyrinomonadales; family Pyrinomonadaceae; genus PSRF01. Next base: position 1,886 of record JANNON010000013.1, read on the forward strand.
ACCATGCTAGTGCCAGCAGGGGGCTTAGCAAAGAATGGCGAAGTGAAGCCTGGACAGGCGCAAAGCAATCAGAACCGCGGAGCGCAGCGACCGGGCCGGCGCGAAAAATTCAACTGGTTTTGAAAGAGATCTCAACGACTCATCGCGTGTTTCTTCCGATTCGGCCCGGTCGCTGCCGCTTGCTGCTCTGATTTCCTCGAAAGTTGTCAGGAAGATCAGGGTGCCGATCGCGTGTGGCTGTTCGAGGAGAGAGGACTGAACGCGTGGTTGAATCAGTTTGATTGTCTCACTGTCAGGAAGGCGAACCCTGTCCCCGCTTTCTACAAGGAAGTGAGCAAA
>JANNON010000076.1:0-4821 GCA_031399105.1 Blastocatellia bacterium
CGTAGGCAGCAGATCGAAGAGGTAATCACTGTGACGGTGCGGGTGAATCGATCGGGAAAAGTGATCTCCTGGAAAACGGGAACAGGAAACTCCAGCTTACGAGCCGCAGCGCTAAAAGCGGCAAGGCGTTCAACCTTCTCACCCGACAAACTACCCGGCACAGGCGAAGTCGTCGGCACCATTACTTACAACTTCAAACTTTAGGGAAGATGTCAGAAGACTCGGTAGTTGTTCGTATCGAGCTGGCGACCACCTTCAGCGGTCAAGTCTCTTGAGGTCTTGGAGAATAGCCTATCGACATCCGGCTGAGCTCTCGTTGACTTAGCCGTGTCGGTACCGTAGGCTCCCCTCACCTTCCACAGGCTTGATTCGCAAGTGGCGCCTCCTGCCTACACCTGGTAGTAAACCTGATTCTTCCTGCAGCTTCAGCTCGACCAGGCTAGCTCCTTACTCTTTCTTCTACTTGGGAGATTCGTATGGGCCCATCTCGTCCGTCAACGACCACCTTTCGTAAGGCTCAACTTGCTTTCGACAATTCCCGATCTCTTTTGCCCGCGTGGCGAAAACTATCGTCCCTGATGGTTCTCCTTTCGGTGATGCTTGCGCCGGTCTCAGGCATTGCGCAATCGGAAGCGCAGGAGAAACGTGGGATCGGAATTCAGCCAACCCAAAAACAAACTCCGGCTTCGGTGGCTCCAGCTACAAAGGGCGCAAAGCCCGAACTGATTCTGCAAACGGGACACACAAGATCTGCAAACGCAGTTGCTTTCAGTCCGGACAATCGCTGGCTTGCTTCCGGAGGAAAAGACAACGTCATAAAGATTTGGGACCTGACGACCGGAAACGTTTTACGAACGCTCTACGGCCATACAACCAATGTCAACGCACTCGCCGTCAGCCCTGATGGAAACCTGTTGGCCTCGGGAAGCGGGGATATTAATGACAAGCGAGATTTAGGGACCTTCCAACTGGGAGGCGTAGTCGGCGGGGCGGAAGATAATACGGTAAGAATTTGGAGTGTTCAGACGGGGCAACAGCTGCAAGTTCTGCGCGGGCACGGACTGCCAGTAGGCGCTGTCGCTTTCAGTAGCGACGGTCGATCGTTAACGAGCGTGAGCGGTGATGCGGTCAAAGTGTCAGACGTTGCCGCGGGCACCGAGTTGCGCTCACTGAAAACAAAGTATGGAAAAAGCGGGATGGAGAAGCTCGACGCCTTAAACTCATTCGGCTGTATTTTGGGCTGTGAGAACAAGCAACAGAAACAAGAGGCGCAACGCCTAAAGAACTTCAAACTATCGGCGTCCAGAATAGCAGTAAGTTCGAATGGGCAAGTGGCAGCCGTCGGACAACCTGATAAAGCGGTAGAGATGTATGACGCCCAGAATGGGCGCGAACTGCGGGAATTGTCATTCAAGGCCACCCCTGACGCCGAGAACTCGAGCCTTGCTTTTAGTGGGGATGCGCGACTCGTCGCCTTCGCCACCACGAGCGACATGGTCAGCGTCCAGGAGGCGGCCACGGGCCGCGCGCTTTACAGTGTCAACACGGGATTCAGCAAATCGCCCCAGCGGGTGCAATTTAGTGCCGACGGCCGATACCTGGTTACGGCCATCGATAATAACGCCCCGATGAAGTTGTGGGATGCGGCGACGGGTCAACTGATACGCGAGCTAAGTACGAGTGGAGTTGCGGGCGCCCGAGTGGTTAGCTTCAATCGTGACGGCAGCTTGATTGCGACGGTCGCGGCAGGAGCTAAAGCAGTCAGAATCATTGAGTCCGCAACGGGAACCGAATTCCGCACTCTAGAGACGGGAACAACTGACAACGTGACGCGAGCCGAGCAAGCGGCATTTATCAAGGCCATCGATCCTAAAACGCTGGCCACCCTTCAGAAGCGGGATATCACAACGCCCGAACAAATCATCGAAGCCGTCGAAGCGATGGCGACTATTTCCAGCGAAAAATTTCAGGCTGGGGGCGCGGTGAGTTTCAGCTCCGACGGTCGCTTCCTGATTTCTAATCACGTGCTTTTGAAGAAGCTGGCGACGGAAGTGTGGGATACCGCTGCGGGAACGCTCGTGCGTGTTAGTGACGACGCATTACTTCGGGATCGTGGCAAACCTTTCTTTAGTCCGGACGGACGATTCCGGGCAGCCCCTTTCTTCCCGCTGAAAGAGATCTACTCTACCGCTAACGCTGTAAATATATTCAGCAGTGTCTATAAAGATGTGTACAAACAAAGAATAGATCTCTACGACGGCCAAACCGACAAACGCCTGCGGGAGTTGGACGGAGGCAAGGCCCAGGATACGGGCATCGTTCCCGCTGCGGGTTTCAGTTTTGACGGCAAGCTCATCGCGATGACCGGTTTCGAGAAGAAAGAGCGTTCCATACTCGTCTACGAAACGGAAACTGGCCGCAAGGTTGGCAACTTGCAGATCAATGATGACGAACAGAGCGGAGCGGTGACAACTCTTTGCCTGAGCACGAACGCACGTCTGCTGGGTGCCGGGTACGCCAGTAAGATCGACATCTTTGAAGTCGCGTCTGGCAAAACAATGAGCTCCTTACCACACGCTGGACGGATAGTCTCTCTCAGCTTCAGCCCTGACGGACGGTTTCTCGTTGCCCTCGGAGAGAATAACGACAAGTACATTTGGGAAGCCTCAACTGGTGAGAAACTCGCCACGCTCGTAAATCTCGGCGGCGCTGTCAACAGCCGCGGTAACGATTGGTTGGTGGTAACGCCAGACGGATTGTTCGACGGCTCACCAGCGGGTTGGAAGCAGATTCTGTGGCAGTTCGGAGGCAACACGTTTGACGTAACGCCTGCTGAAACCTTCTTCAATGAGTTCTACTATCCGGGACTTCTAGCTGAAGTGATGGCCGGGAAAAAACCGCGCGCTCCTAAAAACATCTCGCTGCTCGATCGTCGCCAACCTGAACTAAAGCTGGTCACCACGATTGGCCTGGGCGATAAGGCAACTACTTCGGAGCGCAACGTGATAGTGAAGATCGAAATTACTGAGAAACAGTTCGAGAAAGATCAAACACCGGGGAGCGGCGCTCGCGATGTGCGCCTGTTTCGCAATGGCTCGCTCGTGAGAGTGTGGCGCGGAGACGTGCTGAAAGGACAAACCGCGATAAACCTGGAGGCGACGATTGCCATCGTGGCAGGAGATAATCGCCTGGTTGCCTACGCCTTTAATCGCGACAACGTCAAGAGCAAGGACGCCACGCTTAGTCTCACCGGCGCCGCGAATCTCAAACGACCAGGCACCGCTTTCGTCCTCGCCATCGGCGTCAACGATTACGCGAATAAGCAATACAATCTCAGGTACGCGGTCGCTGATGCTGAGGCTTTTGGCAAAGAGGTCTTACGTGAGCAACAGCAGATCGCAAACTACGAGCAGGTTGAGGTAGCCACACTGCTGAATGAACAAGCCACGAAAGAAAACATTCTGAGAGCAGTGAATCGACTCGCCGGAGTTCCGGACGACGTGACAGCGGATCTTCCTGCGAGCCTGTCGAAACTGAAACCTACCCAACCGGAGGATGCAGTCTTCATTTACTTCGCCGGACACGGCACTGCTCAGGGACAGCGTTTTTACTTGATGCCTCATGACCTTGGTTATGCCGGTGAGCGAACTCGACTCGATGCCGCAGGTTTGCAGATCATGCTCGAACACAGCATCTCGGATGAGGAGCTGGAGCGAGCAGTTGAAGGAATCGATGCGGACAAGTTGCTGATGGTCATCGATGCTTGCAATTCCGGGCAGGCGCTTGAAGCGGCGGAGCAAAGACGTGGACCAATGAACTCAAAGGGGTTGGCGCAACTGGCGTACGAAAAGGGTATGTACATCCTGACCGCGGCACAAAGTTATCAGGCGGCGCAGGAAGCATCACAACTGGGCCACGGACTGTTGACCTTCGCGCTCATCGAGGAGGGACTTAAACAGGCGGCGGCTGACAACGATCCGAAAGACGGCGAGGTAAGGCTGCGTGAATGGTTCGACTACGCAAGCGCGCGGGTCCCGAACATGCAGATCGAGAAGATGAAGCAAGCGCGGGGCGTAGGCATCGAGCTTTCCTTTACCGAAGACCAGGAACTTGTTCCAGTGTTGGAACGTCAAGTTACACAGACCCCGCGAGTCTTTTACCGAAGAGAAGCAGAAGCGAAGCCGTTGATTGTGGCGAAGCACTGAGCAAGGATCAGAGGTCAGGTCAGAGGTCAGAGATCAGAGATCAGAGATCAGAAAGCTCGAGGAGCCCTGATCATGCTTCCGAGCATCCTTCCGATCTCCGCGCATAGCGCCTTCAGTTGTCTGTGTTGTTCGCTGGTTATGTACCGGCAGTCCCTGGCGAAGTCCAGAGATGAATCGGTTTTCACTGTTCTCACCGTCACAATCGGTAAGCTTGCTGATGAAGTGGGCTTTATATCTGCGCTTCGCCCAAGCTTCGCGCAAGTTTAAACACACTGAACGAGACGACCGACGAATTTGACTGGTCAAGGCGAATCTTTCATCCATCGGAAAGTTCTTACTCAGCTCGAAGACGTCCATAGCGAGAGCATACGATTTTTGATACACCTTTAGATCTTTTGCCGAGCTGATCTGCATACCTTACAGAACGATGTTGGGTCAATCGCTGTCAACGAGCTACGCGTAGACATCAGATGAGATTCCTTGCTCGAATCTTTTCATCTCGCCTCTCACTCAAAAACTGATCTCTGCCCTCTGACCTCGGCCCTCTGACCTCTGATCTCTGACCTCTGATCTCTGACCTCTGACCTCTGATCTCTGACCTCTGACCTCTGATCTC
>JANNON010000096.1:0-4053 GCA_031399105.1 Blastocatellia bacterium
GATCCGGAAAGTCGACGCTCATCAGCCTGGTGATGACTTTTAATCGGCCCTTGTCCGGAAAGGTGTTCGTTGACGGTCGCGATCTGGCGTCGGTACGGTTGCGAGATTATCGAAACCAACTTGGCGTGGTGCTGCAGGACAACTTTCTTTTCGATGGCACTATTGCTGAGAACATAGCCTTCTCGTATCCGCACGCTACGCGCGACGAAATTATCTCCGCCAGCCGAGTGGCCCACTGCGAAGAGTTTATCAATGGCTTTGCTGATGGCTATGACACGATTGTAGGCGAACGTGGCGTCAAGTTATCGGGCGGCCAACGTCAGCGCGTGGCGATCGCTCGCGCGATTTTGGCTGAGCCAAAGATTCTGATCCTGGATGAAGCGACTTCCAGTCTCGACAGCGAGAGTGAGGCGCTTATTCAGGACGGATTACAAAGCCTGCGTCGCGGCCGTACGACGTTTGTGATCGCGCATCGGCTATCAACTATTCGCAGCGCCGATCAAATACTGGTGTTGGAAGCTGGCGAGATCGTCGAGCGCGGCACGCACCAGGAACTGTTGGCAGCTGGAGGAAGATATAAGCAGTTGTATGACAAGCAGTATCGCTTTGAACGCAACCAGTTTATTAATCCCGGAGAGGACTTCACACCAGAGTTGCCGAAAGCAGCCGAGCCGGCCGTGCCGTCATCAAGTTTGTAAAATTGTGCTGGTGTCTTATTGCTCTCAGGACTGTCCGAAGCCCGCAGTGGGTCTCAGTCAGTACCGAGTTTCGAGTTTCGAGTTTCGAGTTGTTGAGTGCTGCCGAGCGTGTTCAGGTCTAGAAAGCGTCATCTCGCACCGGAAATCAGAGCAAGTATTGAAACTCGAAACTCGAAACTCGAAACTGACTCAGACCCACTTGGGAGCTTTGTAGTGCGCTCGTCCATCACGAGATCTTAATGACCATCTCAACCATTTCCCGCGCACAACTCCTCGAGCGAATGATCTCGAGATTGAACCGCCGGACTGTCTTTCTCAATTCCATCAGCGACAAATATTGGCGCGCGCGCCGTCTGCTTTTTGTAGCCGGCGCCTTGCTCGCTTTGTTTGCCTGCCGATTTTCCGGCACCACCCGCGGAGTCGTTTTAGCGATTCTGTTCGTCGCAGCTTTTCTCGCAGTGGCGCTCTATCATCGCCGAGTGCAGGACAGCCTGACGCGCAATGCTCTGATGATCGAAATCAAGCGGGTTCAACTGGCGCGCGTCCATCTGGACTGGGACAAGATGCCGGTCAGCACTTCACCTCACGAGGATCCCACTCATGAATCCCATCCTGAAACTGCTCATCCATTTGAGACCGATCTTGATATCACGGGCGAACGGTCCCTTCTTCGATTACTCGACAGCGCAGTAACCATTGAAGGCAGTCGCCGCTTGTCATCATGGCTGCTGAATACCACTCCCGAGGCTCCCCTAATCGCGCACCGGCAATCGCTCGTTCGGGAATTGACCGGTCACGCGCTCTTCCGTGACAAGCTACAACTGCTTTCGGCGGTGGCTGGTAACGAAGCACGAACCGGGCGCGGAAATAATTCGGGTCGTTGGAAATCAGGGATGCTGATCAAATGGATTGGCCGTAGTGTTCATGAAAAGTCTCTGCTTCCAACCGTGGTGCTGCTCGCAGGTCTATCACTCCTGAACATCACGTTAGCCGTACTCGCCTTCCTGGAGATCATTCCGCAAGTGTGGCCCATCGCTTTCATGATTTATCTGGGCGTGATGATCGCGCGTCAATCGCAGATCGCTTCGGCATTCGACGAGTTGCAGGATCTGGAGAAGGCCCTGATGAGATTCAAAGCAGTGTTTGAGTATCTGGAAACTCGTGGCTGCCACAATACTCCGGGGCTCGCAAAAATCTGCTCGCCGTTTCTGGACAAAGAAAAGCGCCCGTCCGCTGAGGTAAGAAAGTTGCAAATTCTGGCAGCAGCTTTGGGTCTGCGAACCAATGCGCTCCTTTGGCTCTTGGCCCATGCGATTGTTCCGTGGGACTTTTACTTCACGCACCGGCTAGAGTTAGTTAAGCAGGACCTCGCTCAATTGTTACCGCGTTGGCTGGATGCCTGGTACGAACTTGAGGCACTGAACTCGCTTGCGAACTTCGCTTATTTGAATCCTGAGTACACTTTTCCCGTCGTCGCTGAAGCAACAAAACCTCACGGGTTCGAAGCGCATGGTCTCTGTCATCCGCTACTGAAGCCTGATGCAAAAGTTTGCAATGATTTTGCACTCAACGATGAACAGAAGATTGTCGTACTCACCGGCTCGAACATGGCCGGCAAAAGCACCTTTCTAAGGACCGTTGGGGTGAATCTTTCCTTAGCTCACGCTGGAGCTCCCGTTAATGCCGCGAGTCTGCAGACGTCGCTATTCCGAGTTTTCACTTGTATCAAAGTGAGTGATTCGGTGCAGGATGGTTTGTCGTATTTCTACGCGGAAGTTAAGAGATTGAAGGGTCTGCTGTCAGCCACAGAAGCCGACGATCCGCTGCCGGTATTGTTTCTTATCGACGAGATCTTTCGTGGCACAAACAGCCGCGAACGCTTGATCGGTAGTCGGGCGTATATTCGAGCGCTGGCTGAACGACTGTCGTTAGGATTGGTGGCAACCCACGATTTGGAGTTGGTGAAACTCGCGGATGAGATCCGAGGAGTAGCTAATTTCCACTTTCGCGAAGATGTGCGAGGCGGGAAGATGGTTTTCGATTACCAGCTTCGCGCTGGTCCCTGCCCGACAACGAATGCCCTTCAGATCATGCGGCTTGAAGGATTACCAGTCGCATGAAAAACTATCCACAGATTCCACAGATTACAAAAACACGAGCAAGAATGCTGAAGCGTTCAGTCACGCGCGAAGTTGAGGTTCGAACTTCTACTCGGATCTTAGTCAGTGGTCGTGAACCGATCGCCTTCATCGGATAAAGTCGGTGCGGCTAACAAGTAGATGACGTATCTTGTTTTTGGCAATCTGTGAAATCTGCGTAATCTGTGGATAGTTTTTCGTGATTACTGCGGATCAGATCGAACGCGGTCGAAAGGCGTCTTCCCTTGCTCATCGAAGCTCCGCGGGGTTGAGTTCGTTCTATTCGTCAGCCCCAACCTGACGGATTCGTTCTCTGAGTTGAACCGAATGGCCCCGAGTCGCCGGCCGTAGAGTAGCAACCCACCCAACACTGCGATCGCCATCAGAATGTCGCCGATGCGAGTTACTCGGAAATCTAACGTGAGCGTTCTAATCAAGACACCTACCAAAAACGTGACCGCAAAGACAATCTTCATGGCCCATACACCTGCTGAGTTCTGGGACGAGATCTGAACGCACTGCTCTCGAATCCGCTCGATATCACCGAAGCGCTCTTCGGCTCTGCGGAGCGACTCTTCCGGTGAAATTCCCTCTAGCTCGTAAGCCTCCGCCCGATGCGCAATATGGAACTGCAACTCTTCATCGACTTCGTTTGCGATTGAGTTTCGTCTCGCTCGGCCCAGCAATTTATCCAGAACATCCTTCATCGATCACTCCTAACTTGCTTCCAAAACCCTGGTAACTGCACGAGACACTCGTTCCCAGTTTACGGATTGCGCCGCGAGTTGTTGCCGGCCCACGCGCGTGAGTTTGTAGAACTTCGCACGCCGATTGTTTTCCGAGACGCCCCACTCTGAGGCGATCCAGCCACGCTCTTCCATGCGATAGAGTGCGGGATAGAGCGAGCCGTCCTCGACCTTTAACAAGTCCTCGACTACCTCGTGTATCCGTTGCGCGATTCCGTAACCGTGCATCTGTTCTCGCGAGAGAGTCTTAAGAATGAGCAACTCGAGGGTCCCCTGCATTAAGTCCGTGCGCGGTTGTGGCATTTCTGATTTTGCTCTCCAGTTGATTACTGAAGGCAGGTTACGGCTGCTTCCCAAGACTGTCAAGGGTAACGATTCTGGGGACAGCTTGCGAAGGCAATAAGGTCAGTGCCACCGCTACCACTCAAACGGCGGGTCATGAGGTCAGTACCACCGCGCGGTAGCGGGTGG
>JANNON010000102.1:0-5578 GCA_031399105.1 Blastocatellia bacterium
GCTGGCCAGATAAGACGTGAGCAGGCAAGTCTCGCCCGAGTACCGGCCAAACAGCTCCACGATCAGAAAGCGTTCATGCGATCCGGCCGCGGTCCTGAGGTCATTAATGAATCGCACCGATCGAGTCACGGCAGTCGAAAACCCGATGCAGTAGTCGGTCCCGTAAACGTCGTTATCCATGGTCTTGGGGATGGCGATGACGGGAACCTTCTCTTCATCGAGTCGCTTGGCGAAGGTGAGTGTTCCATCACCGCCGATAGCCACGAGCGCGTCGAGCTTCAGGAATTCGAGGGCCCGGAGCGCGGCGTCGGTCAAGTCGACCGTACCGTTCGCCGATGGTTTCGGGGAAGCGCTCCGGAGATGATTCGGGACATCATTGGATCGCACGATCTCCGGATTGATTCTCGAGCTGTGAAGAATGGTCCCGCCGGTCCGGTCAATCGTCCGCGTGCTGGCTCGGTTGAGCGGCATGATCCACCTGCTGTTGTCCGCGGCCGGGTCCGGGATGATGTGGATCAGAGCGGCCCATCCTCGCCGTAACCCGACCACCTCCCACCCGGCCTCGTCCATCCGCCAGACGATCGATTTGATGGCAGAGTTGAGCCCGGGGACATGCAGCGCCCCACCCGCTACCGCGAGGTGGTACTGACCTCATGACTTTAACGACGCATTCATTTGCAGACCTCAAACTGCATCACAACCGACCAGGGCCATCTATTGGATAGTTAGTTTCAATATGATAGCTTGCCTGAATTCCAGGAGGAAATTAGTAGTTGCGTTAAATGGACTGAGACTGTCCCCGACAGTCGGGTTGATTTCTCTACTGTTCACGACGCTTGGTCCTACCTTCCATCGAGTAGGCGTCCTGTGAGTTTGGAGGTGAGCATGGGTAGTCGGCGTGCGACTTGCTGTTCTCAGAGACCGGCGCAGTGTGCGGTTAGTTTTAGATACTGCTCGTCAAGTGGTCCCGCGTATGGATGAAGCCTTCTCCAGAAGAAAGCTTGATCCTTTTCTTTTGAGAGATGGGACGAAGGATGCAATATGAAAACAATTAGACCAGGGACATTTAATGAACGCTGATGCGCCGCCGAATGAACGGGAAATACCGCACGGACTCGAGATGGTCATCTTGACGCGCGTGCGTGAAATCGTTGACGGCTTCAAGGTCCGCCGCGCCCTTCCGGTTGCCAGGCGGCGCATGGTCGGCCCCTTCATCTTCTTAGACCAGATGGGCCCTGAGGTACTGCGCGCTGGCAGCGGGCTGGACGTGGCGCCGCACCCGCACATCGGACTCGCGACCGTGACCTATCTCTTCCAGGGCGAACTCATGCACCGCGATGGGCTCGGCACCGTTCAACCGATACGCCCCGGCGAGCTCAACTGGATGACCGCGGGACGCGGCATCGCACATTCCGAACGAACGCCGCAAGAGATGAGACTGTCAGGATCACCGCTGTTTGGAATTCAGTCTTGGGTCGCATTGCCGAAAAAGTACGAGGAGTCCGAGCCTGCGTTCGCTCACCACGGCATTTACGAGTTGCCGGTCATTGAAGGCGAGGGCAAGCACGTGGTCCTTATTGCAGGATCACTCTTTGGGGCTCAGTCGCCGGTTCAGACGCTCTCGGAGATGTTCTACGCGGACATCACGCTCGTGGAGGGATCGCGCCTCCCCCTACCCTCCGAGCACGAGGAGCGCGCCGCATATATCGTCGAAGGGTCGGTCGAGCTTTTACCAAACGAGGGAACTTACAGTGCCGGGCAATTGCTCATCTTTAAGCCAGGCGCAGAGATCACATTGCAAGCGCTTGAGTCTTCCCCCGCACGCATGATGCTGCTGGGGGGAGAGCCGATGGACGGAGCGCGCCACATCTGGTGGAACTTCGTCTCAAGCTCGAAGGAACGGATCGAGCAGGCCAAAGAGGACTGGAAGGCGGGCCGGTTCGCGCCGGTCCCCGACGAGACGGAGTTCATCCCACTCCCAGGTTTGGGGCCTGCTCTCGTGCGGTATCCCTAGCGACTACAAGAGGTGATCGACTCGCTCCCGACAGAAATACTGAAAACGCTTTCAGCTGGTTGAACGAGCAAAGGAGATAGACATGAGCATTAACGGGAAAGTCGCCCTGGTAACGGGCGCGGGACAGGGCATCGGTCGTGCGATTGCTTTGAGGCTGGCCAACGATGGCGCCGACATCGCCATCGTGGACCTCGACGAAGAAAAGATGAAGGGTGTCACTAACGAAGTGAGTGCGGTCGGGCGCAAAACGACCTTCTTCAGGGCCGACGTGTCGAAGCGTGATGACGTTTACGCCGCAGTCGCTCACACCGAGAAAGAACTCGGTGGTTTCGACATTATTGTCAACAATGCCGGCATCGCGCAGATTCAGCCCATTGCTGATGTGACGCCGGACGAATTCGATAAGATCATCCGAGTGAACGTCGCGGGCGTTTTATGGGGCATTCAAGCCGCGGCGAAGAAGTTCAAGGAGCGCAAAGAGAAGGGCAAAATCATCAGCGCGTCGTCAATCGCGGGACACGAGGGCTTTCCTCTGCTGGGAATCTACTCAGCAACTAAGTTTGCCGTCCGCGCCCTGACGCAAGCGGCGGCGAAAGAGTTTGCGAGCGATGGCATCACGGTCAACGCATACTGTCCCGGCGTAGTCGGCACAGACATGTGGGTTGAGATCGACAGGCGGATGGCCGAGATCACGGGTGCGAAAATCGGAGCGAGCTACGAGAAGTTCGTTGGGGGCATTGCTCTCGGCAGGGCGCAGACGCCGGAAGACGTGGCGGCCTTCGTTTCGTTCCTGGCCGGGCCCGATTCTGATTACATGACCGGACAGGCCCCTTTGATTGATGGTGGCCTGGTCTACCGATGAAACATGATTTCATAAATTTTATATGGGCAGACTAAGGGATCGTAGAGAGAACCTGCCGAGCATAGTGGACTCATCGACTGCGGACGGCACGAGGTGAAGAAGGAGGAAATGATGAAAGGGTTTCAGACGAACATCGAACGGGACACTCTGGAAAACGACGATTTTCGCAGAGTTCTGTACACCGCAAAACACTGTCAACTAGTGCTGATGAGTCTTCAGCCGCAAGAAGAGATCGGGTTGGAGACCCACCCGGAGAATGACCAGTTCTTGCGGTTTGAAGGCGGCCGCGGCGCGGTCTTCATTGACGGCAACAGATATGAAGTCGCGGACGGCGACGCCCTCATCGTCCCAGCCGGAGCGCGGCACAACGTCGTCAACCTGTCCGAAACGGAAGGGTTGAAAATCTACACGATTTATTCACCGCCGCACCACAAGGACGGGACTGTTCACGCGACCAAACAGCGAGCCGAAGCCGACGACGAGGAATTTGACGGTGTGACGACCGAATAAAACGGCGCGCGCTGTGCTGCGCTCCGATCTGTGTGCGGTGGCAGCGCTGGCCGGTGCAGTTGTGGTCGTGATTGGTCACCAATTAGAGATCGCGCCTACCATGGCGGCGGTATTGGGTGCCGTGATCTGTTTCGGCCTTCGCCTGTTCGCGATCCGACGCCGCTGGCAACTGCCGGTCGCGCAAGCGGGGTTCCGAAGAGATTAAAAAACAATCGTTGATAAAGCCGATCGGAGTGAGGGCATCTCACTCAGAAATTCGGGTGGGGAGTATTGAACATGGCGAAACCGATGCCTGCCATTTTCTTCGGGCACGGCAATCCAATGAACGCACTGGCGCATAATTCCTGGACGGACGGCTGGGCGGCTATGGCAGCCGAAATTCCGCGACCCAGAGCAGTGCTCTCGGTGTCTGCGCACTGGTATCTTCCGGCTACACGAGTGACCTCAATGCCGGCGCCGCGGACGATTTATGACTTCGCGGGATTCCCGCCGGCCCTGCGAGCAATCAAGTACCCTGCGCCTGGCGACCCAAATCTTGCGAGCAAAATCAAGGCGTTACTCGCGCCCATCTCAGTTTCTTTAGACAAACGGTGGGGTCTGGATCACGGGACTTGGTCCATACTTTGTCATCTCTTTCCAAAAGCCAACATCCCAGTGTTGCAACTCAGTATGGATGAAACGCAACCAGCTCTTGCTCACTATGAGTTAGCGAAGCGTCTCGCGTGCTTGCGCGACGAGGGTGTCCTAATCGTGGGCAGCGGCAACCTCGTGCATAACCTGCACGCTTACGGATGGGGCCGTCGACAAATCAAGCCTTTTGACTGGGCCCGACGCTTCGAGAGCCAGGTGCGCGAAATGTTGCTCGCCGGCGACCACGAATCACTTATCGCCTACGAGAAGTTAGGCCGTGATGCGATGCTCTCGATTCCCACACCGGACCACTATTTGCCATTCCTCTACGTGATCGCTCAGATGAGGGAGGGCGATGAGCTTCGGTTTCCCGTGGAGGGATTCGACGGTGGTTCAATCTCGATGCTTTCAGTCAAAATCGGCTAAGCAGTAAGCCGTCTCGGGTCGGAAGGATAGACCCGACGTGGTTATGAGGTCAGTACCGTCACGCGGTAGCGTCGGGTCAACTCTTAAGACTTACAGTGTCCTTAGAGCGAACCCGCGTGACGGTACTGACCTCATAACCACAAAGAGTCGCTACGCCACGAAAGACTAGAGTTCATAGTCTCCTGCGGCCTCGGGTTGATAAAGGATCTCGTCCACTTTCAGTCGGCGCAAACCGGACGGTACGGGCCAGTCAATTGTGTCTCCTCGTTTGTAGCCCAGAATGGCCGTACCAATAGGTGCCAGAATAGAAATCCTGCCTTCGGTAAAGTTCGCCTCTGTTGGAAAGACTAATGAATAGGTATTAGCTTCGCCGCTAACTAGATCCTTCAAGCGAACCTTTGAACGCATAGTAACTACATCGGCAGGAATTTGTTTGGGATCAACAACTTCTGCTCGATCCAGTTCGGCTTCCAACTTATTCAAGTATTCCGTGTCGACCCCGTTGCGCTCGCGCGTAGATTTGATCAATATGCTGAGACGTTGATAGTCCGGTTCGGTGATATAGATGTTCACTGTCTTTTGTAATTTCTTCATGGTCTGTGTTCCTGTCCCTTGATCCAAGATTGTTTTCTTTGGCTGAGGCGCCAAATGTTATGCCGCCTTCTTCCGGCCCAGACTCTCTTCCAACCTGTACACCTTGCCCATGCCCCGCAAGGACGGTCTGGCGCGACGAAGCAGTGATTCTTCATTCCGTGAAATGTCCTGCCGAATCACCCTGACTGAACAGTGCGCCCGGTTTGCAACAGCGGTCGAAGTGCTACCGAACAGAAGGCGCTTTAATCCGCGTCGCTGATGGGTTCCGACAACAATCAGATCTGCATCCCAGTTCTTAGCGTGATCAATGATTTGTCGCTCGGCTCCGCCTGCGATGACTTCTCCTGAGACGTTAAGAGGTGTGCCCCTCAAGACGCCAATTGCCTCACTGATGGCGCGGTGCGCTCGGTCCGTTACTTTGTCACCTAACAGACCGATCTCCTCGAGCGAATAAATCATCGGAGTGATTACGGCCACAACATTGACCAGGCTGTGCTTTGGCCAGCTAGTTTCGGCGACAGCTTGAGCCGCAGCTAATGAAA
>JANNON010000111.1:0-7581 GCA_031399105.1 Blastocatellia bacterium
GAGGGCTTCCGTGTCGGGGAGCCCTCCCTTACGGTCGGGCTACAGCACCGAAAGCCAACGAAGAACGTCTTTCATGCAAACCAACCCACACCCGAACATAGCAGTAGTGATTCCCTGCTTTAACGAGGAAGTCACGATTGGGGAAGTGGTGCGCCAATTTCGCGCCGAACTTCCCGATGCCGATATCTATGTCTTCGATAACAACTCAACTGACCAGAGCGTCGCGAAGGCGCGATCAGCGGGCGCGACCGTCTGTTACGAGCGACGCCAGGGCAAGGGCTACGTCATCCAGTCGATCTTCAGAAAAATAAATGCCGATATCTACGTCATGGTTGATGGTGATGAAACCTACCCGGCCCGCGACGTGCACCGGCTGATTGCGCCGATACAGCAGGACGAAGCCGATATGGTGGTCGGCTCGCGCTTGCACCCCGAATCCGCGAGCCAATTCAAGAAGGCGAATCGTCTTGGCAACAAATTCTTTCGCTACATTCTTCAGTTAACAATGGGTGTTCGCATCACCGACATGCTGTCGGGCTATCGTGCTTTCAACCGATCATTCGTGAAAGGCATGCCGTTGGTTGAGGGCGGTTTTGGAACCGAAGCCGAGTTAACAATCATTGCCCTACAAAGCGGGTTTCGCATTCGAGAGATTCCCGTGAATCTTACGCCCAGGCCGGAAGGCAGCTTCTCCAAGATTCGCATCGTTGGAGACGGCCTTCTGATCCTCAACACGCTGCTGGCATTGTTCCGCGATTACAAGCCACTGACCTTTTTTGGTGGGATTGGTCTAATCCTCGTACTGCTCGGTTTAATTCCCACTGCTATTTTCACTTATCAGTTCCTGCAGTCCGGTTTGCCACCGCGACTGCCATTGACAATGTTAGCGGTCGTTCTGGTTTTCGCGGGTATGTTGTCCGTTACCGTCGGTCTGGTGCTGCACACGATTGTCCGGCGCACGCAACAACTCGATCATCGCTTAAGAGCACTATCTGACGAACTGCGCTTTCAGATCCAAGCTGACCGTTCACGCGCCGTGACGACAAACCAGCCGGAATCGAAAACCACTGATGCGGTTAAGTGATTTTACGGCAAAACCAGACGCCCTGGCCGGAGCGCTCGTCTTTTTCGTCAGCCTGGTGATCTTTTGGTTCTCTCCAGTCCATCAGGTTACCGACTCAAACTATTCGATGCTGCTCAGCCAGGGATTGATCGAGCATCGCAGCTTTGCTCTCGACCACTTTAATATTCCTCGAAACAAGCCTATCTATCACGATCACACCTGGAAGAATGGTGAGATTCGACAGCTCGAAATAGTCGGCAACCACTTCTATTACTACATGCCGCCAGGCAGTTCGGTGCTTTCAATTCCGTATGTGGTCCTGGCAAACGCGTTTGGTGTTTCAGCCAGGAATACCGATGGCAGTTACAACGCGCACGGCGAACTAAGAATTGAAACGGGTCTGGCGGCGTTGCTGATGGCCGGCGTTGCGTTGCTCTTCTTTCTAACGGGCCGGTTGCTGTTACCTGTTAACTGGAGTGTGATCATTGCGGGCGGCGCAGCGTTAGGCACTCAGATTTGGAGTACCGCGTCACGGGCGCTGTGGGCCGACACTTGGGGAATTTTTCTGCTGGCCATGCTTCTTTACCTTTTGCTGGCGCATGAGTTGGGAAAGCGCAAACTAAACCCGGTGCTGGCTGCTACGCTTTTGTCGTGGATGTATTTCGTGCGGCCCACTTACGCCGTAGTCATCATTGCCATCACCGGCTATCTATTCATAGTGCACTGCGAATTTTTTCTTCGCTTCGCGCTAACGGGGGCGGCGTGGCTAGCAGTGTTCGTCGCGTATTCCTGGGTTCATTATCACGCGCTCTTGCCGACTTACTTTCGCGTCAATCGGCGTGTTGGCTTCGCATATTTTTGGGCGGCGCTGGCCGGGAACCTTGTTAGTCCTTCGCGCGGGTTGTTGATCTATGTACCGGTAATCCTATTTGTTGGTTATCTGATATTTCGTTATTGGAGAGTGATTCAACCGCGGCGACTCGTGTTGCTGGCGCTCGTCGTTATCGTCTCGTTTCTGATTGTCATTTCCGGTTTCGATCCGTGGTGGGCCGGCGCGAGTTACGGACCTCGCTATACCGCTCCGCTAGTGCCATGGTTTGTCTTGCTCGCGGTGCTTGGTGTGCACGCGCAACGAAGCGCTGATGCGGTGCGGCCTCTCCGCTCGAACAGACTCGTGCTGATTGCCGGTAGTTTCCTGTTAGTGCTAAGCATTTCGATAAATGCCATCGGGGCGTTTTCAAATGAAGCCTGGGTGGTTTGGAACGCGCACGGTGATATCGATCACGATCCGTGGAAGGTTTGGGACGTTCGATATCCGCAACTACTGGCTCCCTTCATGCGTCCGCCGCTTCCGAAAGAGTTTCCGCCGTTGGAGTCGAGACTCGACCTCGCAGCAACTGGATCGCAAAAGTTCCTGCCTTACGGATGGAGCGGTGCGGAAACAACTTTTCGTTGGACGGATGGAAAAGAGGCAGCGGTGATCTTCGCAATGAACCAACCGTCGGACAGATTGCTGCGAATTCGTTTAACTCCGTTTCTGGTTCCTGGGAAGCACGAGTCGCAGAGACTCGAGATCGTTCTAAATGATCGGTCGCTGCAAAGCATCGAGTTACGAGATGAGAAGCCTGAGGTGATTGAACTCAATCTGCCGGGGAGCCTGCTGGCTCAGAAAAATGTACTAGTCTTTCGTGTACCGGACGCCGCAGCTCCGAGTGATTTCAAGATCAATAATGATCGACGCAGGTTGGGCGTGGCGGTTAGTTGGATTGAGATTAAATAAGAAGTGCTGAGTGCTGAGTACGAGTTCCGTTGGAGGTCCGTGGCGGCTCTGCCGCATTCCTTGCGGTAAGCCTCTGGCTTACCGCACCCGGTCTATTCTAATGAGAGGCTATGCCTCTGACTCATTTCCAAAAGGCGTAGCCTGCGCATAAAACCAGCTGATCGGTAAGCCGGAGGCTTACCGCAAGGAATGCGGCAAAGCCGCAGCGGGACATTCCGATCATAAAACGAGTAATGGGCCTCAACAAAACAACGCTGAAAGTCCCAGGCGGTTTCGTGAAGAATGCGCTGCCGGCGAAAGGCGATTTCGCCATCGGCAGCTTGATTCTTCTCGTCACTTTTCTCATTTTTTGGTTCTCGCCTGTTCACCAGGTTACCGATTCAAACTATTCGCTCCTGCTCAGCCAAAGTCTCTTTGAAAAGCGAAGTTTCGCGCTCGACAGTTACGCAATTCCTCATCATCCGCCCTTCGCTCAGGATTACGCATTCAAGAACGGCGATATCTATCAGCTCGAATGGGTGAATGGTCATCTCTACTATTTTTTCCCGCCGGGCAGCTCGGTTCTTTCCGTTCCCTTCGTTGCGGCAATGAAAGCCTTTGGTGTGTCTGCGGTGAGTCCAGATGGGAGCTACAACCAGCAAGGTGAAATTAAACTGGAAAGGCTGCTGGTGTCGTTGCTCATGGCCTTGACGGCCGCAGTTTTCTATCTCACCAGCCGGTTGGCATTGCCGGTACTGTCCAGCGTGCTCGTAGCAATTGGCGGTGCGCTGGGAACACAGATTTGGAGCACAGCGTCGCGTGCCATGTGGAGTGATAGTTGGGGCATCTTACTTTTCGCAATCATTGTTTTCATCCTGCTGGCGTCGGAGATCAAGGCGCGACCAATTCATCCGGTCTTGTTAGCTACGCTGCTTTCATGGACTTACTTTGTGCGTCCCACCTCGAACCTTCCCATCCTTGGCATCACGGTCTACATCGCGATCTATCATCGCAGGAAACTACTGGCTTTCGTGTTGACGGGAGCAATCTGGCTGGCGGCTTTTGTCGGCTATGCCTGGTACCACTTTGGCAAGTTGTTGCCGAACTACTATCTCGCGAGGCGATTGTCCTTCGGTCTGTTTTTCGAGGCGTTGGTTGGGCATCTCGTAAGTCCATCGCGTGGGCTTTTGATCTACGTGCCTGTGTTGGGATTTGTCGCGTGGTTATTGATTCGCTACCGGAGCGCGATTAGGGAGAGACGGTTGTTGTGGCTTTCGTTGTTAGTTTTCGTCAGTCACCTGATCGTGATTTCCGGCTTTGATCATTGGTGGGGCGGATTCTGTTATGGGCCGCGTCTGACGACGAGCCTGGTTCCGTGGTTTGCGCTGCTCGCGATTATCGCGCTCGCGGCGATGCGGCAGACGCAACCGCACGGTCAACTCTGGCAATCATCAATTGGACTGTTGCTGCTCGCCGCCAGCATTCTGATAAACGCTCGGGGAGCAACGGCGAGGGAAACATGGAAGTGGAACGTGTATCCTGAGAACGTTGATGATCGTCCCGATCGGCTGTGGAGCTGGCGCGATCCGCAGATGCTTGCGGGGCTCATTCAACCGCCGCTGCCGGCGGAGTTTCCTCGTCTTCCGGGAAAGCTCGAGCTGAAGTCGACTGAGTCGGCGAAGTACTTGTGGTACGGCTGGAGCGGTCCTGAAAAAGATTTGCGTTGGACTGACGGAAAAGAGGCGGCGCTGATTTTCAGCGTGGAGACCGTTTCAGACAAAGCTTTGCAGGTGAAGTTGATGCCGTATCTGGTTGCGGGAACGCATCAGCAACAACGATTGACGATCAGTCTGAATGGCACGCCATTGGAAACAGTGGTACTCAAGAACAGCGAGCCAACAGTCCATTTTCTGAGGGTGCAAGCGAGTGCTCTACAGTCGAGAAACGTTTTGACGTTTGAGTTACCGGATGCCGTGGCGCCTGCCTCAGTCGAATCGAGTTTTGATACCCGGCCGCTGGGAATAGCGATCTGGTGGATTAGTTTAGAAGATCGATGATCTCGAACCAGCGGCTCTCGAACTAGCAGATCTCAAGTCAAGTGATGGCGGCTCGCAGTCAGGAAGGCGGACCCTGTCCCCGCTCCTTGTACCGATGGGGTGGCTTTGCACAAAACGCCGGTACAGCCTTACCAGGCTTTCGTCTCATTCACCCCAACCATCAGGTTGGGGATCGACGTAGTGCAGTGCCAACGGGAACCATTTCAATGGTTTATAAACGCACGCTCTCGATTTTGTTAAGCATAGGAAACCATTGAAATGGTTCCTAAGTATCTGGTTCGATCATCCCCAACCTGAAGGTTGGGGTGAATGAGACGTAACCTCCGGCGGCACTATCAAGCGTGCACTTTGTGCACAGCTTCTCCGGGGTATTTACCTGATGCTCACAACGCGCACAACGAAACTCTCCGGCTGGGGCGGCTATCCGTGCGTTAACGCAACCGTCTGCGAGCCGGAGGCTCTGTCTGAGTTCGATGTGACAATAGACCAACCGATCATCATTCGCGGTCAGGGCAGAAGCTATGGAGACGCTGCGATCTCTGCAAACGGTCTGGTCGTGTTGTCGGAAAAAAGTGATGCGGTCCTTTCACTTGACGACACCGGGCTATTGACCGCCGAGGCAGGAACCACGTTGGCGCAAGTCTTAGGCGGGTGTGTTTCTCGTGGCTGGTTCCCTTCCGTGGTTCCCGGAACTAAATTCGTTTCCCTGGGCGGCTGCATCGCGGCCGACGTGCACGGCAAGAACCATCACCGAGACGGCTCGTTCGGACAATACGTGCGAAACTTTGAAATCAAACTTGCCGAAGGCTCGCCCGCGCTTTGTTCTCCTACTCAAAATCCGGATCTGTTTTGGGCGACGCTGGGAGGAATGGGCCTCACAGGAATCATCACGCGGGCGTCTTTTCAAATGTCGCCCATTGAAACTCCGTTCATGGTGGTCCGGCATCACCAGGCCGCGGACCTTGCCCGTGTGATTGAGCTATTGCAGGACAAAAGCGTCGATGATCAATACAGCGTGGCCTGGGTGGATTGTCTCGCCAAGGGTACGAAGCTGGGACGCAGCGTGCTCATCACTGGTCATCACGCGGTTCTTGATGAACTTCCGGCCACGGTCCGCAAAGAATCGAAACCAATCTCGTTTGATCTCAAGTTCAATTTTCCAGACTGGGTTCTGAATCGTTACTCAGTTGCCGCTTTCAACGAGGCCTACTTCCGTCGACAGGGCTTGCGTAAAAAGCCATTTATCCAGCACTACGATGACTTCTTTTTTCCACTCGACAAAATTGGAAACTGGAATCGGATGTATGGCAGACGCGGATTCATTCAGTATCAATGCGTGTTTCCACTTGAGAATGCGAGCACAGGATTGCAGCAACTGCTTGAAGAACTTTCGCAAAGCCGCCGGCCGAGTTTTCTGGCGGTGCTCAAGCTGTTTGGCCCAGGGAACGATGGACTGCTGTCATTTCCGATTGAAGGTTACACTCTGACGCTGGACCTTCCGTTGAGTGACCCCGGTCTTTTGCCGTTCCTGGATCGACTGGATGAGATTGTGTTGAGACACAATGGCCGCGTATATCTCGCCAAGGATGCGCGGCTGAGGCCCGAGACCTTCCGCGCGATGTACGCTAAGACGGAGGACTGGTTGGCCTTCAAATTACGAGTTGATCCGACGAACATATTTCAATCTGATCTTTCACGCCGGCTTGAACTACAAAGCAGATCCCTGGCTGTAACTGTCTAACGATGCCGCAAACAAGCGAGACGAATTCGTTGCGAGAATATTTGCGATTACTGCGGCCCCAGGAGTGGGTCAAGAACGGATTCGTCTTCATGGGAGTCTTGTTCGCGAATGTTTGGCGCCAGCCGGAGATGCTGAAACAGGTTCTGTTGGCCGCCGTCGCGTTCTCATTAACTGCCAGCGGTGTTTACATCTTCAACGACCTGCTTGATCGCGAACAGGATCTTGCGCACCCAAAGAAAAAACTGAGACCGCTTGCTGCGCGCACCGTTTCTTCACGAACGGCGATGATTTTGCTCGCGTTGCTTTGGACTGGAGGCCTGGCGCTGGGAGTATTCGTTGGCACCCAGGTGCTCTGGATCCTGGTCGTATATGTATTGATTAACGTCGCCTATTCATGCGGGCTGAAGCATGTGGTCGTGCTCGATGTTTTTGTAATCGCGGCTGGCTTTATGCTGCGGATTCTTGCCGGGACGATTGGCATCGGGATTCCGCCATCGCAATGGTTGCTGCTCTGCGGATTGATGGTGGCGCTCTTTCTGGGATTTTCTAAGCGGCGCGCGGAGTTGTACGCCTCGGCAGACGATAAGACGCATCGACGTGTCTTGAATAACTATCAACCGGTGATTCTGGACAAGATGATTGTGATCACTGCGACTTGCGTAATTCTGACTTACAGCCTTTACACGATGAATCCAATCACCATTCAGACTCACAAAACCGATGCGTTGATCTACACGGTGCCATTTGTGATGTACGGAATATTTCGTTATATGTATTCCCTTCACAATCAGAGTGGTGGCACTGAACCTTCCCGAGAGATATTTCGCGATCCGCATGTGCTCTTATCAATTGTTGGATGGCTCGTGGTCACGTTATGGCTCATCGCGCGCACATGACAGATCTCTTTACCGGAGCCCAGCACGTGGGTCTCCATTGTAGGGGTGTCCCTCCGTGGGCACCC